>JBBQTL010000046.1:0-28122 GCA_038213285.1 Chitinophagales bacterium | reverse complement strand
TGCCACCGCCACCGAGCAGGCTGCCAAGTATAAAAGGCATTGCACCGCGGCTGCTCATAAATGATCCACCGCCACCACCGCCGGAGCTAACTGCTAAAAACACAATTATGATAATGACAATAAAAATTATTTTTCCAATACCAAAAGCTCCTCCCGATTTATTACGATTTGCCGGAGCTTTATATTCTCCCTGGGTAGCCTGCATAATGGCATCTGTTCCCTCATCAATCCCCCGGTAATAATCGTTGCCTTTGAAGTTGGGAACGATGATGGTTTTAATGATTTGCTGGCAGGTTAAATCGGGCAATGACTTTTCTAACCCATAACCAGGTGATATGTTTAACTTCCTGTCTTCCACCGAAATCAATAATACTACACCATTGTTGTTTTTCTTTCCGCCAACTCCCCAGCTTCTTCCTACTTCAATGGCTGCATCCGCAACGTCCATCCCATCTAAACGAGGTACAATTACTACCGTTACCTGGTTGGAAGTACTGTCATCAAACTGTACCAGTTTGTTTTCAAGGGCTTGTTTTTGATCTGCAGTTAATATATGGGCAAAATCATTTACCAATTGTGGTGGATTCGGAGGTGATTTGATCACCTGGTCCATAGAAACATTTTGCCCTTGCTGTGCAAAAGAAACAATCGTAGTAAAAACTAGCAGAAATATGTAGGTGATTTTTTTCATGCCCTTATCCCCGCCGCTGCGGAGAGTCATTGTTATTTTGTAATTAAATAAGCACTATAAAACTAGTCCCGAATAATAACCAAAAACAAGTACTATTTATTTGCCAAATACAATGTCATCTGGTAACTCATTTTTATCAGTAGTTGCTTCGTAAGGAAATGTTTCCTTTAGTGTTTGACCTATTTGTAATATACATTGCTCTATCCCTTGGGCGATATGTTGATTTGCAAATTCAGCAATCATGTTTTTAACGGCAATTTTCCAGTATTCGGAACCTGCTTTTTTGTGTATTCCTTCATCGCCGAACAATGCCAATTCATGATCTTTCATGGCTATATAAAGTAATACGGCATTTCTATGCGCTGTATTCTCCATTTTTAATTGCAGGAAAATTTCAGCCGCCCGTTCCAATGGATCCACCAGTGGATTTCTACTTTCAATGTATATCCTGATTTCTCCGCTCGTTTCCTTTTCAGCAATGCGTATAGCTTCCAATATCCGGGCCTGGTCAGGATCCGAAAAAAAAGCTTTCTTTTTAAAAAACGGAAATATGCCCACAGTAATTAATTAAATTTAATTTCAACTGATTTATCTGCTCCTGCATCTGATTGAAAACCTTCCTTTGATTGAAAACCAAGTACAGCAGCTACCATTTTAGTAGGAAAGCTTTTCACTGAACTATTGTAATCAGCAATAGCACCGTTGAAATCCTTTCGTGCAACCTTTATTCTGCGTTCAGTTCCTTCCAATTGTGTTTGCAAACCCTCAAAAGCAGCAGCCCCCTTTAACTCGGGGTATTTTTCTACCGTTATCATTAAACGGTTGGTAGCATTTGCTAATTCATCCTGGGCTTGTGCCTGCTGATTATACTTATCAGCAGATACTTCCCCCGAAGTAATGTTGACTGATTGTACTTTAGCTCTCGCTTCTGTAACTTTTACCAGTGTGGTTTGCTCAAAATCTGCCTGGCCCTTTACCACGTTCACCACGTTAGGGATAAAATCAGTTCTTCTTTGGTAAGCATTCTGTACCTCATTCCACTGAAGTTTTACTCTTTCTTCCTTTTTTACAAGGGAGTTAAATGTAACCATCACATACAGCCCCAAAAAAATAATAATTCCCCCTATAATGTAGCCAGAATAACGCTTATTATTCATGTGTTTGTTGGTTAAAATTTAACTTCAGGCGCTTTCTCTGCCCCCGCATCTGCTTTAAAACCTTCTTTTTGTTTAAAGCCGAATAACCCGCCCAAAATGTTCATCGGGAAGGACCTTACTTTGGTATTGTAAGTATTCACCTCGTCGTTAAAAATCTTACGCGAATTTTTAATTCCATTTTCAATACCTTCCAACTGACCTTGCAATTTGGTAAAATTTTCAGTTGCCCTTAATGTAGGATAAGCTTCCACTGTAGCCAGTAACCGGCTTAACGAGCCACTTAATTGTCCTTGTGCTGCCTGGTATTCAGCAATTTTTTCCGGGGTAAGATTGTCGGCATTTATGTTTACACTGGTTGCTTTTGCCCTTGCTTCAACTACATCTGTCAACGTTTTCTGCTCAAAATTGGCAGCTCCTTTTACAGTGTTTACCAAATTACCGACTAAGTCAGAGCGGTTCTGGTATTCTGTTTGCACATTATTCCATGCCTTTTTTAAGCTTTCTTCCTGCTTAACCAAACCATTGTAACCATTGCATCCAAGGAAGCCAACAATTACAACAATTCCTAAAGTAATTAACAATCCTGTACGTTTCATATTTGTTAGGTTTTAATTTTTATGAGTTTTAATGTTATAAATTATACGACATTTTTTATGCAATGCCGGAAAGAAAGGATAACAATGTTAAGATAATAATTTTGAATACCCCACCCGCATATAGAGACGAGTAAGAAAATGAAATGTTTTAATCAATTTGTTAATTATTTGCCTGGTATCTAATTCAGGTGAAGTTATTATTCTATAATCGCTGCAATACCTGGCAATACTTTTCCTTCAAAATATTCAAGCATGGCACCACCGCCTGTACTTACATAGCTAACCTTATTAGCCAGATCAAACTTATTTACTGCGGCTACACTATCTCCGCCACCTACCAGGCTAAATGCTCCTTTAGATGTTGCTGAAGCTACCGCTAATGCAATTGATTTTGTACCGTTTTGGAATTTTTCCATTTCAAAAACACCCATTGGGCCATTCCATAAAATGGTTTTTGAATTATTTATTACTTCACTAAAGATACCAACTGCCTTTGGACCGATATCCAATCCCATCCAGCCATCAGGAATGGAATCACTTGGACGAACCTCAGTATTTGCCGCTGCATCAAACTTATCAGCTATAATGGAATCTTCGGGTAAATGAATACTTACGTTTTTTTGTTTTGCCTTTTCTATAATATCAAGAGCGGTTTGCAGGCGGTCATCTTCACATAAAGAATTACCAATTTTACCTCCCCTTGCTTTTAGAAAAGTATAGGCCATTCCGCCACCAATGATAATATCGGTAGCTCTTTCCAATAAATTTTCGATAATTAATATTTTGTCGGAAACCTTTGCTCCACCAATGATTGCGGTGAAAGGCTTTTCTGCCTGGTGCAACACTTTTTCCGCACTAATTACCTCACCTTCCATTAATAATCCAAACAGTTTCTTATTTGCAGGAAAATATTTCGCAATTACAGCCGTAGATGCATGCGCCCTGTGTGCTGTACCAAAAGCATCATTCACATATACATCCCCCAGCTTGCTTAATTTTTTTGCAAAGACTTCATCGCCTTTTTCTTCTTCTTTGTAAAACCGAAGATTTTCAAGTAATAAAACTTCACCGGGTTTCAACATTTCTGCGGTTAAGTGTGCCTGCTCTCCGATACAGTCGTCGGCAAAAAGCACTTTTACGCCCCCATCCCCTGAAGGGGAGTTACTATCACTACCGTTCAGCAATTCATGAAGGTGTTTTACCAGGTGTTTTAAAGAATATTTATCGGTTGGGCCATCTTTCGGCCTACCGAAATGGCTCATCAAAATTGCACTACCGCCGTCTGCCAGTATTTTTTTTATGGTGGGTATGGTAGCACTCATCCGGTTGTCGTCAGTGATGTTAAATCCTGCATCAAGCGGAACGTTGAAGTCAACGCGTACGAGGGCTTTTAAGCCTTTGAAGTTGTAATCTGTAAATTTGCTCATGATGGGTTTATTTCTACTATGTCTTTATTAAAATCAAATAATAATCGGATTGCTGTTTCTAAAATATTTTTAAGAAAGGAAAATAAAATTTTATTGTAACAATTGCCAACACTAAGAATGATCAATTTAGGTGGGGGAAACATTAAGTCTTACAATTTCATCCGGATCAGAATCTTTAGAAACGATCACCATGAAGTCAGGCAGCATGAATAATCAGCGTATTTTTAATTCTTACGCAGCATAAAAAAGTGCGGCCTGTATATCTTCCTTCTCCAGAATTGTATGCTGCTCCAATATTTCTTCATTCGTCATGCCTCTTGCAAACATCTCATATATATCACCTACAGGAAATCTCAAACCACGGATAGTTGGCTTACCGGACATCAGCCCTGGAATAATTGTTATCCGTTTTAATAATTCTGTTTCCATGAAATATAATTCAACGCAATAAAGATACACATTACCAATCAGATGTTTCGGGCTCCATTGCAACCGGCGAACTTTTAATTACAGACCAATCTCTCAATCACCCATACCAGCATCCATCAAACAGGAACTTAATTTATGGCATAAAACAGATAAGGCTTTCAAATAAATTGAAAGCCTTATCTAAAATCTTATTGAAAAAGAACTAAAAAGTGTAACCGTCAAACATGGCTGTCATACATTGATCAAATTGCTATCCGGTAAAAATGAGTCCCGATATTCGGGATTTACATAACACAACGATAATGCGATGAAACGCCGCAACCGGTAACCAAACAACTATTTACTCATCAATCCTGCGAAAAAATTTACGGTACGTACCAATTGAGAAACATAACTCATTTCATTATCGTACCAGCTTACAGTTTTCACCAATTGTTTGTCGCCCGCTGTTAATACTTTAGTTTGTGTTGCATCAAACAATGAACCATAAGTGATTCCGATTACGTCTGAACTTACAATTTCATCTGTAGTGTAGCCAAAGCTTTCATTGCTGGCGGCTTTCATTGCTGCATTTATTTCTTCAACGGTAACTGTTTTGCCCAAAATACTGGTAAGTTCGGTAAGTGAACCTGTAATAACTGGTACCCTTTGTGCGCTTCCGTCTAGTTTGCCTTTTAATTCGGGTAAAACAACACCAATTGCTTTTGCGGCACCGGTGCTGTTAGGAACGATATTAGCAGCAGCAGCTCTTGCCCTGCGTAAATCGCCTTTGGCATGAGGCGCATCCAGTGTATTCTGATCATTGGTGTATGCGTGAATGGTTGTCATGATGCCAGTAACAATTCCAAACTGGTCATTCAACACTTTGGCCATTGGGGCAAGACAGTTGGTAGTGCAACTTGCACAACTGATGATGGTTTCAGAACCATCCAGGATATCGTGGTTTACATTGAAAACCACCGTTTTTAAATCTCCGGTAGCAGGAGCAGAAATCACCACTCTTTTTGCGCCGGCTGTAATATGGGCTTCTGCTTTTGCTTTATCAGTAAAGAAACCGGTACTTTCAATCACTACATCCACTTCGTGCATACCCCATGGAATTTGAGCCGGATCTTTTTGAGCATATATTTTTATTTCATGTCCGTCCACTATAATTGCGTTTTCAGTTGAAGTTACCTCCTGGCCAAATCTTCCCTGGGCACTATCATACTTTAACAAATGAGCTAATACTGCAGGACTGGTTAAATCATTAATAGCAACAACATCTATTCCCTGCATGTTATAGATTTGACGGAATACTAAACGACCGATGCGTCCGAAACCATTGATGGCGACTTTTACTGTACTCATAATTGTAAATAATTTATATGTTATAAAAACTTTGCAAAGGTATGGATGATTATAACAAAAAAAAAGCTGATTTTAGTTATTAAATTGCGATTTTAATCACTTTTCGAAGTCGCATCTTTAACACCTGGTAAATATTGAAAACCCAAATTCAGCCAAACCATTTGCGGAAAAAACTTTGCAAGATTAAAGACTGTTCAATTCATCCATTATGAAAGCAATTTTTTTGTCTCATTAGTTTACCTGGAAAATTTTTTCGTCAACGGGTTTGTTTACTTCAATGGAACTAAAAACAATTGTCCCCCTGGGATTCGTTTGTGAAAACGGAAAAATGTATCCATCCTCCGTTTTTTTAAAGTCTGAATAACTGGTTTCCATGTCCATTTCACCTTCCGGTGCCTTCACTTTTGCGATACTCTTAATCCTGTAAAAGCTTTTAGCATCGATAAAATAAGTGGAAACTTTTCCTTCCTTGTTGGTGAGTTTTATTTTGTAAGTTTCTGATCCATCTACTATTTCTTTACCTAATAATTCTGCCTGGCTTCCTTTTTCCATGTAATTAACCAATGGGCCCTGGATATCTAATTGTGACTGGGAAGTTTTTACCTGGTCGGCCGGCACTTCTTGCGGAGCAGTTTGTCCCTGGAAGGGCATATAATTCCAACCTTTTGATTTACTCATTATCTGAAAACCCTCTCCCATCCCAGGCACTGAAATATCGGTACGGGTGCCTATACCTTGAGCTGCTGTAACTACGATACCAACATCTATTCCCTGCACTCCGAGATTACCCGTCATCTTAACGGTTTTAAGCGACAACATTTTGTCTTTGCCGCCCATAGCGGTTTCGTATTTGCCAATTATTTCATCTACAGTTTGTGCTTTTGCAGATTGAAAACTGATTGCTGATGCAATAACGATACATAGAATTTTTACTCGTTTCATGTCTTTGATTTAAAATAAGTGATTAGGTGGTTGATACATTGTTGGATCAATGACCGGGTTGATCAGTATGGTATGAAAGGTGATTGCACCATGGTTATTGTCTGATTCAAAGCCAACCATTTTGGTTTCAAGCGTGTGAGCGAATTGAAGCCCATCCACTTCCTTGTAATCCAAATACCTGGTGAGCGTTGTTGCTTTGATACCTCCTGATGGAGAAACGGATGATTGTACAACCAGGTAGGTTCCGCCATCTAACCAAAACATCATTTCCTTGCCGCCATTGGTTGTTAGTTTAATTTTATAGCAGTTGGTACCCTCCACTTTTTCTTTTCCCAACAGTTCTGCTTTATTACCTTTTGCTTCATAATCCACCAGCGGGCCAGCGATATCAAGTTCTGTTTGCAATGCTGCTAAATCAATATTGGGTATTTTTTCTGCAGAAGGGGACCTGAGCGGAAAAAATGTCCATGCTTCCGTATCCGTTACCACAACAATTCCGGATTCATCATCTGCAATTATTTCTGTACGGCTTAGTTTATCCTGCTCCTTTAAAAACTTCACCGTCATCTCCTTTCCCATTTTTTCTTTCGTACCCGCCATATAAATACTTTTTACAGCGGCCAGCTTATTTTTACCACCACGGGCCTTGATATATTTTTCAATTACTTCATCCACCGTTTTTGCGGATGCAAACTGGGCTGCCAGTAACAAAATAATCAGTAAACCAAATAATATTAAATTCCTCAATTGTAGGGTTTGAAATTTAAAGATAAGGCAAAATCATCTAACCAATACGCTCAAACGGGGTTACATTTGTTTCAATTTTAAATGCACAAGATGGTACAAAAACTTAGCGGAAATATTGTTGATATCCTTAACAGGCAAATTGATTTTGGAGAAATATCGGTAGTAAACGGGAAAATAAATTCTATTGAAAAAAAGGAATTTTTGAAAGATGAATATCAACCAGGCAACTATATTCTGCCTGGATTCATTGATAGCCATGTTCACATAGAAAGTTCCATGCTGGTGCCTGCTGAATTTGCAAAATTGGCCGTTGTTCATGGAACCGTAGCCACTATCAGCGATCCTCACGAAATTGCCAATGTATGTGGAATGGCCGGTGTAGAATTTATGATTGCCAATGGAAAAACAGTTCCCTTCAAATTTCATTTCGGAGCACCGAGCTGTGTACCCGCTACGATTTTTGAAACGGCCGGTGCTGCATTGAATTCCAGTGATGTGGATGCTTTATTGCAAAAAGATGAAATAAAATATTTGAGCGAAATGATGAATTTCCCGGGTGTTTTATTGGGGGATGAAGAAGTATTGAAAAAAATCGCATCCGCAAAAAAATATAATAAACCAGTAGACGGGCATGCACCCGGATTAAGAGGGGCGGATGCAAAGAAATATATTGAGGCAGGCATCAGTACCGATCATGAATGTTTTACAGCGGCCGAAGCTTTGGAAAAGCTGCAATACGGAATGAAAATATTGATACGGGAAGGCAGTGCGGCAAAAAACTTTGAGGCACTGATTGACCTGCTGCATGATTATTCAAATGAGATGATGTTTTGCAGTGACGATAAGCATCCCGATAGTTTGGCAGAAAGCCATATCAACCAGTTATGCGCCAGGGCCATCGCCAAAGGAATTGATGTATTTAAAGTATTGCAGGCAGCCTGTATTAACCCTGTACTGCACTATAAAATGGATGTTGGTTTACTGAGGTTGGGCGATGCCGCCGATTTTATTGTAGTAGAAGACCTGTGTAATTTTAAGGTACTGCAAACTTTTATTGATGGCGATTTAGTGGCAGAAAAGGGCAGGTCATTAATTGTTGGCAATAAATCGGGACTTATAAACCAGTTTAATTGTGATGAACAAACCGCCGGTGCATTTTCAATAATCCATAAAAGGGAAAAGGAAATTTTGGTGATAGAGGCATTAGAGGGGCAACTGATAACAAACAAACTTATTACTGCACCCCATATTTTGAATGGGGAAATAATGAGTGATGTGGGGAATGATATTTTAAAAATGGTAGTTGTAAATCGTTACCACAATGCTCCGGTTACCAAAACTTTTGTAAAAAATTTTGGTTTGAAGAAGGGAGCAATTGCTTCAACCGTAGCGCACGATAGTCATAATATTATTGCTGTTGGTGTGGATGATGAAAGTATCTGCAGGGCAGTAAACCTGGTGATAAAAGAACAGGGTGGAGTGAGTAGTGTATCCAATGAAAGGGAAATAACACTACCCTTACCCGTGGCTGGTTTAATGAGTAATGAAGATGGATACCAGGTAGCAGCTACTTACACTGCAATCGATAAAATGGTGAAAGAAGAATTAGGGTCAACATTAGCTGCACCTTTTATGACATTGTCTTTTATGGCACTGCTGGTAATTCCGCATTTGAAATTGAGTGACCTTGGATTGTTTGACGGCGATGCATTTCAGTTTGCTCAAATTCCGTGAACCCACTTACAAGTACAATGTGTTTTTATCAGTCGGATTTGGCACCAATAACATTAATCACAACACTGTCCGATCCTTTTGGTGCAAATTCTTTTGTTTTAAAACTACCCGATTTTCCTGGTTCTATTTTATCATATATCGTTTCATTGGTAGTAAGTAATAAAGTACCTGTTTTACTATAAAATGAAATGGCTAATTGCACGTCTTTATATGCACACACTTTTGCATTGTTTACTACACTCCCTTTTATAACCGTTTGCCCAATCAGGTTGTGTTTGTCCCGGCTGTTGACTAAAAGAAAAGCAACCGGGTTTTTCTTTTCCTTTTCTTCCAGCGTTTCTTTAGCCTTTTGGTATTTTTCTTTGTCTGCTACGGCATCTTTTTGGCTATTGTCGCAGGCAGCTATCATTACCATTAATACCAATACAATGCTGATGTATTTTTTCATTTAAAATATTTTCGAAACTAAAAATACTACAATTGATTTGGTATTGAAGAATAATCAGGCAAAGAAAAAATGAATCCTGCTATTTTTAATCGGAGCAGATATAAATACCAGTTGATAATTGTTGCCCAATTAATAACATCCCGGTTCTGCTTCCCCCGGAATGTTGAATTTCTTGTGTAAAAACCAACTGTCCAATATTGTTTTTACCTGGATGTTGTAATTGCCTTTTGGTTGCTGATCAAATAACGACAGATGTTATTATCCGCTAAAGTATCAGGATATTTTAAGGAATTGCAAACAAAGCATTCAAAAAAGATATCCGCAACGCCAATAGATTACCGGAAGGGCAGAAGATAGGATACAAATGATAATTAAATTTCAAATTTCAGATTGCAAAATTTAGATTTGTATATATAGACACTTAAAAGTCTATTCACTACCATGATAATAAACTTAAGCGATCAACATTCATTGGTGAGCAATTGGGTGAGCGAATTAAGAGATGTAGAGGTTCAGTCCGACCGGATGCGCTTTCGCAGAAACCTGGAACGAATTGGCGAAGTGGCTGCTTATGAAATAAGTAAAAAATTACCCTGGCAGGAAAAGGAGATCACCACTCCATTGGGCATTGCCACTTGTAAAGTATTGGAATCGCAACCGGTGTTGGCTACAATTTTACGTGCAGGTCTTGGTATGCATACTGGTTTATTGAATTATTTCGACAGGGGTGAAAATGCATTTATCAGTGCTTACCGTAAGCATAACCCGAAAGGAGGTTTTGAAATAAGTGTTGAATATATGAGTTGTCCGGAAATAGAGGATAAAATAGTAATCATCAGTGATCCGATGATTGCAACCGGCTCTTCCCTCGTAAAAGTGATACAGGCATTAAGAGAAGAAGGTGAAATAAAGGAGTTACATATCGTTTGTGCTATAGCATGTACTGTGGGCATTGAGTATGTGCTAAGAGCCCAGCCAAAAGCCATCATCTGGTGTGGTGATATTGATGATGAATTAACTGCAAAGGGGTATATCGTACCTGGCTTGGGTGATGCAGGCGATCTTGCTTTCGGGCAAAAAATGCAATCGTAGTTTAGCTTCCCGTTTTCACGGGACATTATCCTTGAATAACACCAGAATCAGTATCCTTAGTTGCTTAAATTTGTCTGAAATGCTGGATTACACATGGGCGCTCGTTCTTAACTGCTAAATAATTAACAACAGGGGTGCAGCATATTACTGCAAATCCCTATCTTTAATATTCCGAATTACTACAACGATGAGAAAATTAACCTTTTTAGCCACTACTCTTTTGTTTACTGTTTTGTTGCAGGCACAGGATCCGCATTTTTCACAATTTTTTGCGTCACCATTGACCCTCAATCCTGCATTTACCGGTAAATTCGATGGCCAATTAAGATTGGCCGCTAACCATCGGGATCAATGGCCATCAATCCCCAAGGCGTATGTAACCACCAGCGCATCAGTAGATTTTGGAATACTTAAAAATAAAATTCCAGAAGGCGATGTATTTGGGATTGGTTTCTCCGGATTGAGCGATCAAAGTGCAGATGCAGCGTTAAAATTAAATTATGGTTCTCTCTCTTTAAGCTACCATAAGGCATTGGATGAAAATGGCTACAATACCATCGGTGCCGGTTTCCAGGCCACTTACAGCAGTGCTATCCTAGATTTCACGAAACTTACTTTTGAGGACCAGTTAACACAAAACGGCTTTACCGGTACCACATCGGAAGTTTTAAATAATGGCAGTAATCAAAACTATGTAGATGTAAATGCGGGGCTATTATATTCAGGCTCCAGCAACGGAAGTAACAACTATTACCTCGGCGCTTCCGTTTACCATATCAACAGGCCCAACCTTAGTTTTATTGACAAAGTATGGAACCTCTCGCCCCGGTTAACCGTACATGGAGGAGGTTCATTTCCGCTTACAGAAATGTTATCCATCAATACATCTGCAATTTACCAGGTTCAAAATAAAGCCAGTGAAACATTAATTGGTGCTGCATTGTCGGCTAATTTAAATGGGGATACCGATAATCCCAGTAGCGTGTATGTTGGCTCCTGGATTCGTTTTAACGATGCCATTATTCCATATATAGGTATTGAAATTGGTGGCCTCAGAATCGGTGCCAGTTATGATATTAACACGTCCGGTCTTAAGGCGGCCACATTGAGCCGTGGAGGTTCTGAGTTTTCCATCATTTATATAAAGAGGGCAGTGGAAACAAAAGGAATACCCTGTCCTAAATTTTAATTTTCTTACAGATACTGCGTTAGCCTCGTTTGTGTTTCTGACTATCCCCTTTTCCGGCAGACTTATTCGCCAATCACCCAGCCGGGAATGTTATATTTACCCGGTGGGTCTGCTACTCACATATTTATTTCCCTTTACGTAAAACCGGTAAGGTAGTAATGCATCAGCCCCTGCATAGTCCACTCCAATTCGCTTGCTTTGGCCTGTTTGGCTGTCCGATAAAGTGTAATCGTCCGTAACCAGGTAAATAGTATCGCCCAATAAATTTTCACCTGAGTGTATTTTGTGCATCCCCAGGGCTTTGCCAACATTGCCCGGGCCTTTTGTTAGTGAATAACCGGCAGATTGCTTACGGGTTCTTACCAGCATGGTTTCAATTCCCTCCATGGGTTCTACCGCCCTTATCAAAATAGCATCTGGAATTTCCTTTTCATTGGTAACTATATTAAACATCTGGTGTATGCCATAGCAAATGTAAACATATGCTGTACCGGCCTGCGCATACATCTGCTCGTTACGTGGGGTGCGTTTTCCGGCATAAGAATGCGAAGCTTTGTCAGAAACTCCGATATAAGCTTCTGTTTCTACAATTCTCCCACTTGTAATTATCCCGTAAAAATTGGTAACAACAATTTTTCCGAGTAGTTCCTTCGCAATTTGTAACACATCTTTACGGTTGTAAAAATCAATCGTTAATTTCTTCAACTTAATTGTATTTTTAAACGCAAAATTAGTTGAAAGTTGATGGTTAACGGGTGATGGCCGGGTAAGTTTACGACGAACCAGCAGACATCAAATTTCAACATTCAGCCAATTAACTATGAGCAACCAACCATTCACCATGAATCAACCGCCATGTTAAAAGATATCATCATTGCAATACAATCCTATTACGAGGCGCACCAGTTTATTGTAAAACATCGTCTTTGGAAATGGATCCTGATTCCGGGAATAATTTATTCACTGTTATTTTGCGTCGGCATCTATTTGTTCTGGATCAGCAGCGGAAATGCAATTGACTATCTTTTATCCATTTCAGGTTTAAAAAAATGGATGTATACCATGGAAGAAAGCTGGTTAAAATTTCTTTTCATTTTTGGCCAGGTCATTCTTCAACTGGTGCTGATACTATTTTACTTTTCCTTATTCAAATACCTTTTTTTGATCATTGGTTCTCCCCTGTTTGCATACCTGAGCGAAAAGACAGAGGCGATCATGGAGGGCAAGGATTTCCCTTTTAACTTTGGGCAATTATTAAAAGATATTAGCAGGGGTATTAAATTGGCTTTACGCAATGCCTTGTGGCAAACAGTATATACAGTGTCAATTTTAATTTTATCCTTTATTCCCTTATTTGGCTGGTTTACCCCGCTGTTCGCTTTACTAATAGAGTGTTACTATCTTGGCTTTTCCATGCTCGATTATAGCTGTGAAAGAAATAAACTATCTCCTTCGCAAAGTGTTGCATTTATCAGTGAGCATAAGGGCCTGGCAATTGGCAACGGGGTGGTATTTTATACGATGCATTGGGTACCGGTGCTTGGGTGGATATTGGCACCCAGCTATGCAGTAGTAGCCGCCACCATTAGCATGGTCAAAACAAGGCAATCTTAATAGTTGATGGTTCGTGATTGAAAGTTGATGTTCAAGGACACACTGTCAACTATCCACCATCAACCATCAACCTTCAACCTTCATTTACATCAACCTTAATAAATTAATGAGTACAGTATATTTAGTTCCTTCAGTATTGGATGATGCCGCAATCCAGACAATACCTCCTTATATCATCGATGCGGTAAAGGATTGCCAGGTGATTTTTGCGGAGAATGAACGAACCACGAGGCGGTTTTTAAAAAGTATCTGCAAGGAAATTGTGATTGATGAGTATGAATGGTTTACAATTCACAAAGCCGAAGAAGAACAAAAGAATAGTTTCCGGCAAAAGATAAAGGAAGGAAAAAACATTGCCATCATCAGCGAAGCGGGCTGCCCGGGGATTGCTGACCCGGGGCAAATACTGATTGAACTGGCGCAGCAACTGAATGTTACCATAAAACCCCTTGTAGGCCCAAGTTCTATCCTGTTGGCATTAATGGCCAGTGGCATGAACGGGCAACAATTTGAATTCGTTGGTTACCTGCCAATTGATCTCAATGAGCGCAGCAAGGTGGTAAAAGATATGGAAATTAGATCCCAGAAAAAACACAGTACACAAATATTTATTGAAACACCCTACCGCAATAACCAACTGGTAGAAACATTATTGAAAACCTGTAAACCAACTACCAAAATTTGCATAGCCGCTGAACTAACCGGTACCAATGAATACGTAAAAACCAAAACAGTGGAAGACTGGAAAAAAGAAAAAACCGACTTTCATAAAAAGCCGGTTATATTTTTATTACTGGCAAATTAGAATTTTACCGGCCTACCGCTTTCATACTAACTATTTTATCTACTACAAAAACGCTGTACCCTCTCCATGGAATGGTATTTTTATATTCTCTGTAATGCAAATCAAAATAATTACCACTGTTAGTCATTAATATATTTGCCAGACTGTCATCTGTAACTGAAAATTCAAATTCATAGGATTGAACACTACCAATTGCCTTGGAACGCAGTCCGGACTGAATCAGTTTTCCTTCGTAGGTTTTAAAAATATTCCCTTTTTTTACCACGTAGTTTAATTCGCCTGATTTTACTCCTTCGCCAAATACATAAAAATATTTCCACCAAAAAATGATACCGCCAACCAATAGCAATATCACCACAAACCAACCAATGAATTTCTTAAATCCACTTGATTTTTTATGCGGCCCATTTAGAAATGTTTTTTCTTCCATAATATATTTTTCACAAGATAATTATAATCCATGCTTATCTACCAAATAAATAAGCGCCGTCATGTTCAAAGCACCCAGGTGAAGCTCTCTCCGGCTTACCGCTTCAAACACATCTGTAGCGGCGTGGTGCAGATCAAAGTAGCGTTGTCCGTCTGGCCTCAACCCTGCCAGCGCAGCACCCACTTCCTTTAAAGGCCCAACATCAGAACCACTTCCACCCGCTGAAAAATCATAAACCCCATATTGGTAAAATAAATTTTTCCAGAGTTGTACTTTAGCAAGCTGGGCCGCTGTCATGTTGAGGGAAAAACCCCTTGGTGTAAAACCACCTGCATCGCTTTCCAAAGCAAATACATGTTTCTCTTAATTTAATTGAGCAAGCTCCAGATATTTATTTGCACCGCGTCCTCCGTTTTCTTCATTCATAAACATTACCGCCCTGATTGTTCTTTTGGGTTGTATGCCTGTAGCTTTTAATGCCCTTAGTATTTCAATACCCTGCACGCAGCCGGCACCATCATCCTGTGCCCCTTCTGCCAAATCCCAGCTATCGAGGTGTCCACCAACTGTTATTATTTCGGCTGGTAATTCAGCACCCCTTATCTCGCCTACCACATTAAAAGATGGTGCATCCGGTAACATGGTGCTGGTATTACGAAAATAGGCGGTAAGGCTCATCTTCTTTTTTAACTCCCTGCTCAGCCAATCTGCATTATTGGTACTAATGGCCACTGCCGGAATTTTAGGGAAAGAATCATTGTATATAGTCACCCCCGTATGTGGATAATCATCCGGGTTACTGGCCAATGATCGTACCAACACACCTATAGCCCCAAATGATGCAGCCTTTGATGGCCCGATAGTACGTGCCCCTCCGCTTTCACCATAGGCCATAAAGGTGGTAACGTAGGTTGGGTTCATTTTAAAATTAAAGAAAACAATTTTACCCCTAATAGCATCCTTGCCTAACTGCTCCAGTTCAGCAAAACTCGTTACCTCAATTACAGATGCAGTAATGCCTTTTACTCCTGTTCCCTCCGAATTACCGAGTGCACATAGATTGAGGTTATACTTTGTTCCATTGGCCAGCTTTACATATCCAACTTCTTTTTCGCCTCTTACCCAATGTGGCACCATGCAAGGTTGCAGGTAAACAGTATCTGCACCGGCTTCTTTCAGCATCTTTACAGTAGCCTCTACTGCTTTTTGAGCCTGGGCAGAACCACTCAACCTTGGGCCGATTTTTTTACAGATGTAACGAAGGTTGTCATAGGCCTTTCCATTAGTTAATATTTCATCAGCAATATTTTTGATGGCGATAGAATCTTCCTGCTGTGCAAAAGCACCAATTGAAATAAAAAGGGTTAAAAATACGGGCAGTGTTTTTCGAATCATAATTATATTTAAGTTATTTGTTGCTATAAAAAGCATCAACTGAGTCTGTTAGAAAAAAATAATTTAATTTTCTATTCATTTTAAAGTATAACAAACATACCGATTTAAATGTAATTCAGGAATGGAAGATGCCGTGAATAATTATTCGGTAAATTGCATCCGGTTTCAAAAAAATTCCTTCTTTAAATATAAATTATGAATATTGCGATTGTGTGTTATCCCACTTTTGGCGGTAGTGGAGTATTGGCTACTGAATTAGGTAAAGCATTGGCAGATAAAGGACATAGCATACACTTTATTACCTACCAGCAACCGGTAAGGCTGAGCGGTTTTCATGCCAACATATTCTATCATGAAGTAAGGGTGCCAACATATCCCCTGTTTGATTATCCTCCCTACGAAACTGCATTGGCCAGTACAATGGTTGATGTAATAACTAACCACAATATCCAGTTATTGCACGTACATTATGCCATACCGCATGCGGCAGCAGCTTATATGGCCAAGCAGATATTGGCTAAACAGGGTAAACACATACCGGTAATTACCACACTACATGGTACGGATATAACGCTGGTAGGAAGGGATAAAACGTACCGGCCGGTAGTAACATTCTCAATGACGGAAAGTGATATACTTACTGCGGTATCAGATAACCTGAAAGAAGAAACCTATAAAAACTTTGATATCAAAAAAGAAATTGAAGTTATTCACAACTTTGTAGATGTAAAACGCTTCAATAAAAAACCGGTTGATGCTTTCAAAAAGTTAATTGCTCCCAATGGCGAAAAAATAATTGTACATGCCAGTAATTTCCGAAAGGTTAAAAGAGTGGAGGATGTGGTAAAAGCTTTTTTGCTGATCAATGAAAAAATGCCCGGTAAACTATTGTTATTGGGTGATGGGCCGGAGCGATCGCCTATTGAGGATGCAGCAAGACATAGCAATGCGTATGATTCTATTAAATTTTTAGGTAAGCAGGAGCAAATGGAAGACATTTTGCCCATTGCCGATTTATTTTTACTCACCAGCGATTATGAAAGTTTTGGATTGGCGGCATTGGAGGCAATGGCTGCGGAAGTGCCGGTAATATCAACCAATGCAGGCGGACTGCCTGAAATAATTATCAATGGCTATTGTGGTTATATGAGCAATGTGGGGGATGTGGAGGATATGAGTAAAAATGCATTACTGATTTTACAGGATAAAGAAACCCATGACCGGTTTAAATCAAACGCTTTAGCACAGGCGAAAAGATTTGACATTCAAAATATTGTTCCCCAATATGAAAAACTATACGAGCGATTGATTTAAGTATTAACGGCGCCTCAGCCAGCCTTCTGGATTTAAATTGCTTTTTTCATTGCTGATGATCAGGTCAATGGATCCAACGCCTTCATCATTGGGTGCTACTCTCCCTAATACCTGTCCCGTCCGTATATTCTGTCCACGCGATAAATTTACACCTGATAAATTGCTATAGGTTGTAAAATAACCACCGTGTTTGAGGATAACAACCTGCATATTATCAATGTTGGTAACAGATGCAACTTCTCCGTCAAACAATGCCTTTACTGGTGTTCCTATATCGCTGCCAATGGTTATACCGGGATTATCAACAGTTACCCCTATTCCTTCTAATTTTTGAGGGCCGAAACGCATGATCATATACCCTTTCTCCATTGGCCACGGCAACGACCCACGGTTACTAATAAAACTGGCATTTAGCTTTACATCTGCATCATTACCCAACAATACGCTGGGCTCTGATATACTTTTTACAGGCCTTGAAGTCACCGGCCTTGTAACGGGCGCTGTATTTGACTTATTTTCTGCGATATTTTTTTTGGTTTCCGCATCCCGTTTAATTTTATCTTCCTTTGCCCTGGCAACGGCCTCCTTCCTCGCAATATCCTGTGCTCTTTTAATAGCGGCCGCAATAGCGTTGCTTACTTTCTGCATTTGCTTTTTCTTGGCTGCTATCTGGTTATTGAGTTCCTTGCTTTGGGCTTTTAATTTGGATACTAATTGGTTTTTTTCCTGTTGCTGGTTTTCCAGTACATTCAATTCCTTACTTTGAGTTTGCAGCACTTCGCTTTTCTTTTTCTTATTTCCACTTAACTCATCAATACGATCCTTTAACAAGGTTTGAGTACGCAATATATTTTCCCCCTGCATTTCGCGGTAATTCCGGTAACTCTTTAAATAAGTAATCCGCTTTATAGCGTCGTTGAAACTGGATGAGGAAAAGATGAAATTTAAAAAATCAGAATTGCTCCTGGTCTTGTAAGCATACACCATACTTTTAGCATACTCCTGCTTTAAAGTATCCAGCAAAAGCTGCAATTTGTTTACATCCTTCTGAGATTTATAAATGTTATTATCCAGGAAATTGATGTCTTTACTGATATTCTCTATCACACTACCCTGTAAATTTAATTTGCGGTTTATGAGTGTCAGTTGAGTTAAGTTTTCTTTGGTAGTTTTCCTGTTTTTGTCCAACATTTCCTGGGTTTGCTCAATCTCCCTTTTCAATTGCTGGCGTTGCTTTTCCAACTCCTGCTGGCCGGAGGACTGTGCCGATAACCCAACGCAGCAACTTAAAGATATCAGTAATGCAAAAACGATCTTGATCATGTGCTGATTTTACAAAATAAACAAAAATAAGGGAGTTAGTTGACGGTTGATGATATAGGCGATTTAGTATCTCTATGAAACTATGAACCATTCAATTTCGCCAAATAAAAATAACGCCTACCTCCGTTTATAATTGGCTGGTATATTAAAACTGATAGATAATTCTTTGTTAAACTCATACTGCTTAAAATTCAATTGTATGTCCAATTTATTTTTTTCGGATACAGTTATTTCCCGGTAAGTGGAAAAAGGCAGCCCGTTATTAACTTCATATTCTCCGTAAGTGATGTCGGCTGTTCTGTTCCGTGACATATTTACATCGTCCAGTTTACTATGCGTCATTAACCGGTCCGATTTATTTAAAGTAAGCAGGTGTTTAAAATATTGACCGAATGTTGCCAGTAATATTTTAGACTCTGTTTCTTTATAGGAGACCACGCTATCTTCCAAAAAAACCGGGTTGCCTACAAATAAGTCCTGCAGTGTATTCAGATCAAAAGGTATTTCGGTAACTTCCTGCAGATAATCCATTGAGCGGAGCTTTACCTCCTTATTTATTTTATCCAGCACAAATACACTGTCTTTGGTAATCAGCACCCTGAATGCTTCGATATTGAAAACAGTTGCATAGCCGGATATCCAGATCAGACTGTCTTTCAAGATTCTAACATACGCTGTAATATTAGGTTGCTTCCCCTTGGCGTCTTCATACTCCACTTTAATTTTGGCAGAAAAAGTTTTAAAGGCTATTTCCTTTACCCGAATATTCTTCATGGCGTTTTTGATCACCAGCAAAGAATCGTCCTCGTATGGATTGGCAATATGTACAGAAGTGGTATCTTTTTTATCTATAGAAGCTTGTATCTTTTTTGCTGTTTTACAACTGGCATTTGCCAATATGATCAATAAAGATAAAAATGCGCCTGTGATGTAAACTGAAATTTTCCTGTTGAATCTCATTGTGTAAAAAGTAATTTAATTGTTTCCGGTATGACCAAAGCCGCCCACGCCTCTTGGGGTATCGTTCAATCCATGTACCAATACAAGACTGGCAGTTTCTACCCTGTTGATAATCATTTGGGCAATGCGGTCACCATGATGTACCGACTGAGGCTCATTACTCAGGTTAATCAGAATTATTTTTATTTCACCCCTGTAATCGCTGTCGATAGTGCCGGGCGTATTCAGGCAGGTAATCCCCTTTTTAATTGCCAAACCGCTTCTCGGTCTTATTTGCGCTTCAAAGCCATGAGGCAGCTCTATGAACAAACCGGTGGGTATCAGCATACGATCCAATGGTTGTAGTTCCAATGTCTGTTCCAGGTTAGCTCTCAGATCCATTCCTGCTGCACCGGGTGTTGCATAAGAGGGCAGTTCATTGGTTGACTTGTTTACAATACTGACAGAAATTTTTTGCATGGCTGCAAAGGTAATGATGTATGATGATAGAATGAGTGATGAGTGATGAATGATGAGTGACGAGCGCTTGAGCAGTGAACGATGAATAATTATTTAGCGATGAATAATTGAATACTGAATAAAAATCAGGTTAGCAATTCGTTTAGTCATTTCTCATCACTCATTTCTCATTCCTCATTTTTCATTTTTCATCACTCATCACTCATCACTCATTTCTCATTTCTCATTAACAAGATCGTCGCATACGCCACAAGTCCTTCCTCCCTTCCTACAAAACCCATTTTTTCGGTAGTAGTTGCCTTGATGGAAACATCCGTTATTTGCAGTGACAGTATCCCGGCAATTACCTGTTGCATCTTTGGTACGTAGTCTTTTATTTTTGGTGCCTGGAGGCAAAGCGTGCTATCAATATTTACAATTGAATAACCTGCATTTTTTACAAGGTCAAAGCTTTGTATTAGCAAAATTTTGCTATCAATATTTTTTAATGCCTCATCCGTATCGGGAAAGTGTACTCCAATATCTCCCAAACAAGCCGCTCCCAGCATTGCATCGCAGATAGCATGTAGTAACACATCTGCATCGCTATGACCCAGGGCGCCTTTGGGATGGTCGATCTTAACGCCACCCAGCCAAAATTCCCGGTCGTTCACCAATTGATGAAAATCAATACCAAAGCCAATTCTCAAACCCATAGAAATTATTTTTATGATACAAAGGTAAATGTACGCCAGATAGTGCCCACAATATATTACCTGCCTTGTATTTCAAAGTTATTACAGTGAGACCTTACTCGATACCCCCAATAAAAAAGCGCCCGGCCGAAGCAGGACGCCTTTTTATTTGTATTGATCAATTATTTTGATTCCGTATCATCTGAAAAATCGAATACAAGGCTAAAACGCAAAGTATTTGATAATGGGTTGCGGTTAACGCCATTTCCGGAAGGTAAAAGATAAGAGAAGTTTAAGCCAAATGTATTATACTTTAACCCGGCGCCTAAAGTAAAATATTTCCTGTTTCCCTTGGTAGGGTTTTCGTAGAAATAGCCAGCCCTTAAAGCAAACTGGTTTTGATACCAGTATTCAGCTCCTATAGATGCCTGCACTTCTTTCAGTTCTTCGGAAAAACCGGCCGAAGCGTCGCCAAATGAACTGAACCAACTGCTGACAACCCCTTTGTTGCGGTAATTAACCAACCCTATACTATCTCCTACTACAGGCGGTGTGGGAACTAATAGTTTATGAAGGTCAAGCCCAAAGGTCATCTTACTGGTTTCGTCAAAGGTTTTGGTATATGCTATACCTATTCCAAGATTAGCCGGTATATAGTCCTTTTGAGTTGCGTCACTGGTATAGGAAATTTTTGAACCAAGATTGCTTAGCGTAACACCATAGTTTAGCCCAGAGCCATCTTCTTTAATACCCGTGTGAAATACACTTAAGTCACCTGCTACAGCAGAACCAGCCTTATAGGAAACACCATTGATTGTTCCGCTTGCCAAATTTGAATTGATATATCGAAGCGCTATACCAATCGATAAATTATCGGATAACTTCCTGGAATAACCGGCGTCAAATGCAAACTCCCGTGGCCGAAACGAACTTAAATCATTGCCCAAATTATCCGTAAACTGGATATTCCCCAGGCTGAAATATCTTAATGAACCTGAAATAGCCTGCAGCTCGTCCAATTTATAAAAACCGGATAAAGAAGCGAGGTAAACATCGTTTAACCCCAGGTCTTTAAGCCAGGGAGTATACGTTAATGCCACACCACCCACATTCGTATTAAAAGGAGTTTTTGCAAGATTCCAGAAAGCAGAGTTGGCATCGGGTGTAGTAGCGATACCAACATCGCCCATTCCTCCACTACGTGCATCCGGAGAAATTCGCAAAAAAGGGACAGCGGATGTAACTACATTAATCGTATTGGCCTGGGCATCCACAATTTGAGTGGCAGTTCCCATTAAAAGCACTAACACAGTTAGTTTATTGATTGCTTTTTTCATTCTATGTTTTGTCTTGTTTAGGTAGACGTACGCTCAATAAGATCAGATTTTGGTTTTATAAGGTTGTAAAAGTAACTGTTTTAGGCAAACTAGGCGCCAAGATATAACTACTTGTTAAAAAATACAATAATTACGTAACACCAGTCACACTAGTTTGTCATTTCGTGATTAATATATCACATTTAAAGCTGCTGGTTTTGACTTAATTTTTAAAACGTCATAGTTCTGCTTTTATTGCAATCTAACCAGGTTAAAAACCCTGTTTAGCCTACCTGTGACAAAAACTTCATTCATCAACAAACCTGCATTCACTCATGCATTTAATTTTCACATAAAACATTTAGACCCTTAAAAAAATTATTTCCCCGGATGAACAAAAATTATGGGTTAGACTTGTAAAAATCATTTGAGAACAGCATGCTACCCTCCCGGATTTACCGACAATTGCAGCCGGGGTCATATGATTATTTGTATCAGAAAATATTTAAGCAATTAAGGAGGTACCAAGATTGTTTGAAAGCTGAAATAAATGAACCCTGCAAACGGAGTAACCAGGAAAATATGGGAATTAACCTAAGAATCAAAACTTCAGAAAACGGGGACTTTAGCAAAGATGCCAATGTAAAATGGAGTTTGAAGGACGAGAAGTTATATAACCATAAAAAATTGTAATTAAAATAGCCCAAAAAAGCAATCCGGTACAATTTTTACTATCATACAGGCGTTGATGAGTAGCACAAAAGGGTGTTTTAAACCGGGGATATCCTTTTGTAAATTTCGTTAAAACATATTACCATATTGAGGCTGTGTGATGTAAAGTATTTATATTCGCAGTTAAGTAACCCCATTGTACAATAATTAAGAAAACCTTTCGTTAAACGAGTTGCAAAACGAACGCACATGCAAAAAATACTTTCTGTAAAAAATGTAGTAATTCTTACCGCCCTCCTTTTCTCTCTTGGGTCCTGTAAAAACGGTGGAATTTTTGGTAAGAAAAAAAGCAAGTCGTCTGTTACCGGCTGGAACTATGATGACAAAAACATGGGAAATTACCATGTATCTAAAATGAAATACCCCAAAGCTGGGCCCGGGCTGATTTTTGTACAGGGAGGTACCTTTGTTATGGGTGCCAAAGAAGACGATGTGATGTTTGACAATAACAATCTCCCAAAAAGGGTAACTGTTCCCTCATTTTTCATTGATGAAACAGAAGTAGCCAACGTACATTACCGTGAATATATTTACTGGTTGGAAAATACCTTTAGTGGTGATACCACCATTATGGCAAGAGCCTTGCCCGATACATTGGCCTGGCGTGAGGAACTGGCTTACAATGAGCCTTATGTAGATTATTATTTCCGGTACCCCGCTTATAATTATTACCCTGTAGTTGGTGTATCCTGGCTGCAGGCACATGATTTTTGCGTTTGGAGAACAGATAGGGTAAACGAATTGAATTTAATTGAGAAAGGATACCTTAAAAAAGATTTTGCCAGGAAGGAAATGCGTGGAGGCGGAGCTGATGGGTCATTTAATACGGATACCTACCTGATGAACCCGGAACTGATCCAGGGAAGAACCAAACCCAAAAAATCTGAATTAAAAGACGTAAGCGGAAAACCAAGAGCCATCGTTAAAATAGAAGATGGTATCCTTAACATGGGCTATCGCTTACCAACAGAAGCTGAATGGGAATATGCCGCATACGGTTTGCTTGATCAAAATCCCAATGCCCGTAAAAAAGAAGGAAAAGTAGGGGAAGAGTTGATCTCCAATCAACAAATTTACTCATGGAGCAACAATCCAAACGGACTTCGTGACAACAGAAGAGGTAGCTGGCAGGGTAAATTTTTGGCCAACTTTAAACGCGGAAGCGGGGATAATATGGGTATCGCGGGTGGTTTGAATGACCGTTCTGCAATACCTGGTAATGTAAAGGCATTTTATCCAAATGCGTTTTCAATTTACAATATGAGTGGTAACGTATCGGAGTGGGTGCAGGATGTGTACAGGCCGCTTACTCCGGCAGATGGTGAAGACTTTAATTATTTCCGTGGTAATAAATTCCAAAAATTTTATAAAAACAGTGGCGGTGAATTTGAAAGAGATTCATTGGGAAGGTTAAAGAAAGTAGATATTAGCGATGATGAAGTTAAAAACCGTCGTAACTACCAACATAATAATGCTTTAGGTCACATGGATGGAGATTCCTTAAGCGGATCGTTTTATGCTACGGGCGAGTCAACTTTAATCAGCGACCGTTCAAGGGTATTTAAAGGTGGTAGCTGGAATGACCGTCCTTATTGGTTATCTCCAGGTTCACGCCGGTTCCTGGAAGAAGAACAATCCTCCAGTACGATCGGTTTCCGTTGTGCACAAACTTATATGGGTTCTCCGGAAGGCCCTGGATTTAGAGAGGGTAATATTTTTGGAAAGCGCAAACAAAACAGCAGGAAGAAAAGATAAAAGTAATTAAAGATAAAAAAGCCTTCAACTTTGGTTGAAGGCTTTTTTATTGGCACTTTTTGTCAGAAAGGACTTTGGTATGTTCATTTTAACCTCAACCTCGCAGAGGCGGGCAATATCATTAAGGCAAGGATTTTAATTGCCATGTCCGCCGCGGCGGACTTTGTTAAAAATGGGACAAAGGAAATACGGGCTTTAGCCGAATAGTTGTTTGGCTAAAGCCGTAAAAAAAGAATTTTTGGTTTTCACCGTCTGCTGCGTGGACAGTGCAATTCAGTTAGCGGGATTACTCGCTTGAGCCAATACTAATGGGAGTCTTCAATTATCCCTTAAATTAAACTATTGTCACCTTCATCTTTTCATCTTATACAAAAAAGCATTGCTGGTAAAATCTTCTACCCTATTTTTGAATTATGCAAATACAAGATTTATATTCTATTTTTCTGCAGCATCCTTCCATACAAACTGACACCAGGAAATTACAGGCCGGCGACCTTTTTTTTGCATTAAGCGGACCAAATTTTAATGGCAACCAATTTGCAAAACATGCATTGGAAGCGGGAGCCGCCTTTGCGGTTATTGATCAGAAGGTAGATTTTGAAGATGACAGATTGATTAATACGTCAGACACCTTACAAACCTTGCAGGACCTGGCAAAACACCACCGGCAGCAATTTACCATTCCATTTATTGCCATTACAGGAAGTAACGGAAAAACTACTACCAAGGAATTAGTAAGTGAAGTACTCTCCACAGGTTTTAAAACCTATACCACCAAAGGGAATCTGAATAATCATATTGGGGTACCGCTTACCATACTTTCTGTAAAAAAAGATGCGGAAATAGCAGTGATAGAAATGGGTGCCAATCACCAAAAGGAAATTGAAGGCTATTGTCAATATACTATGCCTACCCATGGCATCATCACCAATTGCGGAAAAGCGCACCTGGAAGGTTTTGGCGGTGTAGAAGGAGTTAAAAAAGGCAAGGGAGAATTGTTTGATTATTTAAGGGCAAATATCGGCGCAGCTTTCATTATGAATGATTATGATTACCTGAATGAAATGAGTAGAGGAATTTTGAGTGTAGTTACTTATGGAACATTTAATGCCGACGTAATGGGACTGGCAAATAAAACAGCAGAATTCCTGGTAGTTGAGATGACCAGGGGTACCACCATCAAAAAAATAAAGACGAACCTCGTGGGTGAATACAATCTTCCGAATGTGCTAGTAGCTGTAGCAGTAGGTAAATATTTCAATGTGCCCGATGAAGCTATAAAAAATGCACTTGAAAATTACTCACCTTCCAACAGCCGCTCGCAGCTAATTGAAAAAGGAAGCAACAAAATAATTTTGGATGCCTATAATGCCAATCCAACCAGCATGAAGGCGGCTATAGAGAATTTTGCAAAAATGGATGGAGCCGATAAAGTCTTATTACTGGGCGGAATGATGGAATTAGGTGATGAAAGTATTGCAGAGCATGAAGTGATCATACAGTTGATTGATCAATATCCATGGAAAGCTGTGGTGCTGGTGGGCGGTGACTTTGGCAAAATAAATCACCCCTATATTTACTTTAATAGCTCAACCGAAGCAAGAGACTGGCTGCTGTTGCAACATTTTCAGAACACCAAATTACTGGCAAAAGGTTCCCGCAGTATGCAGATGGAAAAAGTGTTGGAGGATGTATGATTTCTGATCCGATAGCAATCGGATTTTTGATGGCTGATTTTTTAGGCTTCTTGTTCCCGATAGCTAAATCGAAGTACTTAAAAGATAGAAATGTAAAAGGTATTTGTGTGCATGCTACCGCTACCTTTTTGCTCGTACCAAAGTAGCAGCAACAATGCCGACATAAATTAGCCATCTCTGCAAAATCTGCAATCAAAGTTTCAAAAGCAAGAACAGTTGGATATTTAAAATGATCGAAAGATTAAATATATTTTAGTGCTTGATTATAAATATTGGATGTTGTATATTTCATTTATTAATCAAAAAATTATCAATATGACAACTCAAGAGATTGCAAGCCGCTTATTTGAATTTTGCCAGCAGGGACAATTTGAAACTGCGCAAAACGAAATGTATGCCGACAGTGCCACCAGTACAGAAAGCAATATGCAGGGCCAGCTTGAAACAGCTACAGGTTTAGATGCCATCAAAGAAAAAGGCAAGAAATTTCAAAGCATGGTAGAAGAAATGCACAGCGCCTATACAAACGAACCAAAGGTATTTGGCAAATACATTTTTATGGAAATGGGTATGGATGTAACAATGAAAGGTATGGGCCGTATGGACATGAAAGAAATGTGTGGCTATGAAGTGAAAGATGACAAAATCATTAGTGAAAGATTTTATTATTAATCACGTAAAAAGGGCCGCTAACTGCGGCTCGTTTTATTTAACAGCATGCAGAGTCCAATACGTTCGAAGCACCTTTTGAGTTGAAGTGAAAAGACCTTCCAGGCCCTCCCGACAACAGCGAAGACGGGCCCCGGTTAATTACTTTTTAGGAGTTGGAATTATCCAAATACTGTTGTAATTCAGCATCCGTCTTAATCAATACTTCCCTTACCTTACTTCCCTGGTTGGGCCCCACCACACCGGCCGCCTCCAGTTGATCCATCAGCCTGCCTGCACGATTGTAACCTAACTTCATTCTTCGCTGTAGTAAGGATGTACTGCCGCTCTGACTGGCAACAATTAAACGGGCGGCGTCTTCAAACAAAGAATCCTTATCATTCAAATCAAAATCTTTTCCTTCCATTTCCTTTTCATCTACATATTCCGGCAACAAAAATGCCTGCGCATATCCACGCTGGTTGCCAATAAAGTCCACTACCTTATCTACCTCGGGCGTATCAACAAACGCACATTGCAAACGAACCAGTTCACCATTGTAGCTGATCAGCATATCCCCCTTTCCTATTAATTGCTCGGCACCGCCGGCATCCAGAATTGTACGGCTATCTATCTTACTGCTCACTTTAAATGCAATCCTTGCAGGGAAGTTGGCCTTGATGGTACCTGTAATGATATTTACACTGGGGCGCTGGGTAGCAATGATCAAATGCACTCCCACCGCCCTCGCTAACTGGGCCAGCCGGGCAATAGGCATTTCTACTTCTTTACCCGCCGTCATTATCAGGTCGGCAAACTCATCCACCACCAATACAATGAATGGTAGAAACTGGTGGCCCTTTTCAGGATTCAATTTACGGGCAATAAACTTTTCGTTGTATTCCCTGATGTTACGACAGCCAGCTTCTTTCAACAGGTCGTACCGGTTATCCATTTCAATACACAGTGCGTTGAGCGTATGTACTACTTTTTTAGTATCCGTTATAATCGCATCTTCTTCACCAGGCAATTTCGCCAGGAAATGCTTTTCAATTGTTTTATAAATGCTTAGCTCCACCTTCTTGGGATCAACCAGTACAAACTTTAATTGAGACGGATGTTTTTTATATAACAGTGAAACAAGGATGGCATTCAATCCCACCGATTTCCCTTGTCCGGTGGCACCCGCCATCAGCAA
>JBBQTL010000045.1:0-28872 GCA_038213285.1 Chitinophagales bacterium | reverse complement strand
AGCCCCTTGCAACCAGTGCGGCATGTGATGTCATACCGCCCTTGGTAGTAAGTATAGCCTGCGATTTATGCATACCGTCTACATCCTCCGGCGAAGTTTCCTCTCTAACTAAAATTACTTTTTCGCCTTTGGCCGCCCACTCCACTGCATCGTCAGAAGAAAACACCACCCGTCCTTTTGCTCCGCCCGGCCCGGCAGGTAACCCTTTTGCAATTGGCCTGGTAACTTTTTGAATTTCGGGATCCAGCATCGGCAGCAATAGCTCTACCAGTTGGTTAGGTGCCACTCTCATTACCGCAGTTTTGGCATCAATCATTTTTGAATTGTACATATCGCTTGCAATTCTCACAGCAGCGATACCATTTCGTTTTCCAACGCGGCACTGTAACATATACAGCGTACCTTTTTCAATGGTAAACTCAATATCCTGCATATCCTTATAATGTACTTCCAGCCTTCTTTGTATATCAAACAATTCCTTGTAAGCTACCGGCATGGTTTCTTCCAGTGTTGGCAAATGTTTGCTCTGGTCATTTTTTGAATAGTCGTTCACAGGTGCCGGTGTTCGGATACCAGCTACCACATCTTCGCCCTGTGCGTTCACTAAATATTCACCGTAAAATTTATTCTCGCCATTACCTGGGTTTCTTGTAAAAGCAACACCGGTAGCGCTTGTATCGCCCATGTTTCCAAAAACCATAGCCTGTACATTTACGGCCGTACCCCATTCATCCGGAATTTTTTCAATGCGGCGGTATTCAATGGCACGTTTTCCCATCCAACTGCTAAATACGGCGCCAATGCTTCCCCATAATTGCTCGGTTGGATCTTCGGGAAATGGTTTTCCCAATACTTTTATAATAGTATCTTTAAAATCTTTTACCAGGGCTTTTAACTCCTCTACGGTAATGTCTGTATCAAATTTGTACCCTTGCTTTTGTTTTAATTTCTCCAACTTTTCATCCAGTACTTTACGGATACCTTTCCCTCCTTTTGGCTCAAGACCACCGGCTTTTTCCATCACTACATCTGCATACATCATAATTAATCTGCGGTAGGCATCGTAGGCAAAACGGGCATCACCGGATTGATTTATCACTCCTTCAATGGTCTTTTCATTTAAGCCAATATCCAACACCGTTTCCATCATACCCGGCATAGATTTTCTTGCACCAGAACGTACAGAAACCAATAATGGATTGGTAACATCTCCAAATTTTTTGCCCATTTCCTTTTCTACAGCAGCCAATGCTTTTTGCGTCTGCGCCTGCAGTTCAACAGGATACTTTTTCTTATTTTTATAATAATGCGTGCATACTTCTGTAGTGATCGTATAACCTGGCGGAACGGGTAAGCGAAGTTTTGAATGACCTGCCATTTCTGCCAGGTTAGCGCCTTTACCGCCTAATAAATTTTTCATGGATTCGTTTCCGTCTGCTTTACCGCCGCCAAAAGAATAAACAAATTTGGTAGCTCTTTTTGCTTGTGCCATATATGGAATTTAGTTTAAAAATTGATGCATTTAAAAACGCCGGAAGGATAGTAATGAAGACGAAAAGGAAGTTGTTGCAATCGTTCAATGCGCTGCTGGGTATGGGCTGACAGTATTTCGAAAGAACGAACCTTATTGAATTTTGCTATCAGAATTGTTTTTACCAATTCAAAGGCGTGCTTTCGTTTAATTGTAAAAATTCTGGGACAGGGCATTTGACACAACTTTAAACTCGCCGTCTTTCCGTAGTATCTGGTAACAGTTATTAATGGCCCTGATATTGGGATTGGATAAATGTTTTTCATTGTATGGCGCCAGCATATCTTCTTCGGCGATCACCTTGCCAGCCGCATCTACGATTCGTGTAAATACCCGGTATTGAAAATGCCAGGGACTTAATTGCTCGGCTGAATCATCAGAATTATAAGAATCATTGAACCCTTCAAATATGAGTTCGGTTGAATGACTGATATGCTGTATCAGGTTCTCTGAAATATTAATGAATACATCCATTTCAGGATCATCATGAACGATGCCACTATCCCATACTGTTTCACCATTTAAAAAAATCACCAGCCTGTTGTTGACATGTTTAACATTGACCCAGTATTCCTTTTTCATTTTAATTAAAGTTTAATCGTGGAAAAATTGCTTCTTATTTTAAGTGCATAAAATTAAACTGCAAAATGAATGGTATTCGTGATTTAAATCATCTTTCTGTATGATATATACATTTGCTTTACGGGGTGATAGCAAACCCAATAAGTATCTGACCTGAACCCCGGAATTGCCATTAACTGTTCAGCCCTTTTACTAAATACAAGGTGCTCCGGGTTACCGGTAACATAAAAGGAAGATACCGGTATTTGATAATCCTGTTTTAAAAAGCCTAAGGCTATTTAAATTTTATCCAATGTGTTGGTAGTAGGAAGTTTCACTAAAAAGTAGCCCGGGCAACATGTTTAGAATCACATTATTAATTGCAAGTTTTGGAATTAAAAAAAGCGTACTGTAAAAAGCAATTCACAGGTATGATTAAATTATTCAACGATACAATTTGATACCTTTCGCCAGGTACCGGCTCCAAAATCGGCTATACGAATGTACGCTGTCAGTAGTGCGACCGGACGCAGTATAAACATGATGCCCTTCATTCACCCATTCAAAAATGCCACCATATAGGTTTTTCACATTCACGAATCCCGCCTTTTTCATTTTCCATACAACCTGTTCACTCCGCTTGCCAATTGAGCAATATACAATGAGCGGAGTGTTTTTGGGGATACCCGCAATCTTATTCAAATCAAAATCCTTGGAGCCAATATGCCTGGCTTGATGAATACGGCTAATATTATATTCATTGATTTCCCTGGCATCTAAAAATAAATAATCGTTGCGATTGCTGAAGGCTTCTTCAATACCAATGGAAGGAGTGCTTTTATTCAATAACAATTTAAGAGTAAGATTAAATGAATTGCTTTTTACCTGCGTATAACTGTGAATTGGAATTACCATGCTAAAAGAAAACAGGAATGGGATTAACCTGCAGGTATATTTTCTATAGGTTCGATAGGTTGCAAATTTATTTAACAGCATCTTTTCTTCGCGGTAAAGTTTGATAATTAATACAACTATCAATGCAAGGTAAATTATAAGTCTTACCCAGGTAAAATGATTAATCAACAATCCGGCACAGCCAAGTAAGACAGCCGTGTACATCGGATGACGGATAAAATGATAAGGGCCAGCCGTAATCAATATTGCATCAGCAGATGGCTCAGGCAAAATCCTTAGTTTACTTTTTTTCATGGCCACTATTGCCCATACCGCTAAAAGAAATGCCAATAAAATAATAATTGCAGCAACGAAGTGAATTTGCTCTATTGCTACATTGGCAAATAATAAGCCTATGAATAAAAACTGAAGGCCAACAAGTAGTATTGATTTAATCCGACCGGGCAACTGCGTGTTTTAAACATCAATTTCGGCAAATATTTTCACTTTGCTATTATTAAATCATTTTCATTTGGAAGTAGTAAACACCCTTAACAAATTAAACCCAAAACGAACCTACCCTTTCCCCAACTATTTGTTGTGGCTCTAACTCAGGGTTTTGCGTTCAATGCCTTTTTACTCTGCTTTATTTTTCATCGTCATCAATAAAGAATAAGCTCCTTTGGTTACAAACTCTGCACTACTTAAATTGCTGCCGGCAGGTAGCATAATTTCAGTAAACCCATTTTCAGTTTCCCCTATATTAACTTCTACCATTTCATACTCACTTGCGCCTTTTACCACATAAGCAAATTGTTTGCCCTCAAAACGAACCACGGCTTCGGAAGGCAGCGTAAATGCCTGGTTATTTTTCACTTCAATTTCAGCGTTCATATAAGTACCCGGCACCAGGGTTTTATCATACATTTCAAAATGGCAGTGCACTTCGGTATTTCCTTCCATCGAAAGGTCTTTACCAATCAGGATAATTTCGCAGGGGTATTTTTTATCCGGACGGTTATTGGTATAAGTCAACAATTTCTGTCCGATGAAAAGCTTATCCAGGTTTTTTTCAAACACTTTCAAATTGAGGTGGATGTCTGTTGGGTTAATCAGTTCAAACAACACATCTGTGGGCGACACATACTTGCCAATATTTACATTTACCCTGGTTACATACCCATTGATGGGCGAATAGATATTGATACTGCCGGTGACATTTGCATCATCGATCGTATTGATGTTGATGCCGGCAAGTTGCAATTTAGCCGCCAAAGAAGTGATTAAAACCCGCTGGCTTTTATAATCGGATTCAGCCTGCTGGTAAACTTTATCGCTGCTTGCCTGGCTTTTGTTTAGTTCTTGCTGCCGCTTGTATTCATTTTCCAGGTAGCCAATTTTTGCCTTAGCTGTTAAATAATCCTGTTGCATCTGGATGTATTGCTGATCCTGCATCACAGCAATTACCTGGCCTTTGTTTACATGCATGCCAGGCAGCAAATGGGTAGTTTTTAAATACCCGCCCAATGGCACACTAATGGACACCAGGTTTTGCGGAGGAACATCTATCCTGCCATTTACTTTTAGGATAGAGGAGATTTCCCGCTGCTCCATTTTTCCGGTTACGATAGCCGCATTTTTTAGTTGCACGGCTGTAAGCGACACCTTCATGTCATTGTCTGCTTTACCGGCTGGCGCTGTTTCTTCTTCCGTTTTCTTTTGTCCACAGGCGCACAGCAAAATGATGGCTGTTGTTATAATTAAGATATGTTTCATTATAGAAATATTATTGATTGGTAAAATAGTTTAGTTGAATGATCGATTCGTTGAGGGTTTTGATGGCTTCTACATAATCGCTTTTAACGGTAATAGCCTGGTTAATCACTTGTACCCATTCAAGATAATTGATGTTGCCACTTGCCAACTGCTGATTGGCGGTAGTAGTAATAAGGTCTGCATTTTTTAATGCCTTCGATTCAAAATATTTAACAATCTGCAGGTATTTTTCATACTGGGAAAAAGCGACATGGTATTCAGTTTGCAATGATTGAAGGCCTGCGGCATAATTATTTTCAGCCAATGTTTTAGAAAATTGAGCACTGGCAATTTTTGCTTTTTGGGATTTTGCAAAAATGGGTATCCCCACTCCCACCTGTACCGAATTAAACCGCTTTCCACCACTATACATTTTATTGTCTGCGCCGGTGCCTTTGATACTTGTATTGTTATAACCAACTAACCATTCGGGCAGCAATCTGCTTTTCTCCATTTCGATACTGGCCGAAGCAATATCCTCCTGTTGCCGGATCATTTTCATTGCAGCATGCTCCTTAAGCGAAGCCGTATCTTCCATACCGGGCAATTCATTTTTAAACCCTTTATTTTCCGGAACAAAATAAGTAGGGGTGTTTAATAGTAATTGAAACTGCAGTTGCAGTACTTCCCTATCATTGTTTAGCTGGGTCATCTGTAGCCTGATTTGACCCAATTGGGTTTCAGCACTTGCTTTCACCAATACATTTGCTTCGCCAAGGGCAAGTCGCAATTCAGCTTTTTTATAGAAGGCGGCATACAGACTATCAATATGCTGTAACAGTAGTTTTTTTTGCTCCATATATACCATCATATAAAAAACCTCCGCTACCTGCTTTTTGAGCAAGCCCTCCTTTACCGATACATTTAACAAGCTTCCCTTCCACTCCTGGCGCAGCAGTTCTTTTTGCGTGGCATATACCTTTGGTAGTGAAAAAGTTTGACTGATTCCAAATTTTGTATCGGTATATATGCTGTTGATTTGCCCTGCATCTGCAACCACCATTGCTTTAGGGATTGCACCCGAAGTATTAATCAGTAATTGCTGGTATTGCGCTTTCAATTGCTCATTTTTCATCATCAGGTTATTCTTCAAAGCTGTGTCGATAGCGGTTTTCAATGTGATGGGTGTTTGCGCTGTTGCTACACCACCTGTAGCTAAGGCAAATAAAACGAGGATAACTGAGGTGATGGTATTATTATTTTTACCGCCCTTCTTCTTTTTTACGATACCCTTTTCAAAAGTCATGTATAATACCGGCAGTACAAACAGGGTTAGAAAGGTAGCTATGAGCAATCCACCAATTACTACGGTTGCAAGCGGTCTTTGCACTTCGGCACCTGCTCCATTGCTTACGGCCATTGGCAAAAAACCCAGTGAGGCAACATAAGCCGTCATCAGTACCGGCCTCAATCTTACTTTTGTACCCATCAGTACAATTCGTTTTACATCAGTCATACCTTCATTTTTTAACCGGTTAAATTCTGCAATCAATACAATTCCATTTAATACCGCTACGCCAAATAAGGCTATAAAACCAACCCCTGCACTGATACTAAAAGGCATTCCCCGCATTGCTAAAAACAGTATTCCACCAATAGCAGACAAAGGAATGGCGGAGTAAATAAGCAGCCCCTGCCTTACAGAAGTAAAGGCGAAATACAGCAGTAAAAAAATCAATAATAACGACACGGGCACGGCCACCATCAATCGTTGTTTTGCGGCGTTTAGGTTTTCAAAAGCTCCGCCATAGGTTACATAGTAGCCCGGCGGGAATTTAAGTTTGCGGTCTACTTTATCCTGCAATTCAGTTACTATAGTTTGTACATCGCGGCCACGCACATTGAAGCCAACTACTATTCTTCTTTTGGCATCTTCCCGCTGTACCTGGTTTGGGCCTTCTTTTATCTGCACATCTGCAAGCTGGCTTAAGGGGATTTGTGTACCTTGTGGTGTAGGTATCAGCAGATTTTGTACATCTTTCAGCTCTTTCTTTAAATCTCCTTTCAGGCGCACCACCACATCAAAACGCTTTTCGCCTTCAAACAATGAACCGGCGCTTTGGCCCGCAAATGCGGTGTTCACTACCTTATTGATATCAACAATATTTAACCGGTATTGGGCAATCGCATTTCTATTATATTCAATAACAATCTGCGGCATTCCCGACACTGGTTCTACATACAGGTTTTTGGCACCTTCTACGGAATTTATAATGCTGCCCAGTTTATTGGCATAAGCAGCCAATGTATCTAAATCTTCCCCAAATATTTTACACACTACATCCTGCCTTGCACCAGTCATCAATTCGTTGAACCGCATTTGTACCGGGAACTGAAAGCCGGCCGTAACACCGGGTACTGCCTCTATTGCCTTCCCCATTTTTTCAGCCAGTTCATTAAATGTTTTGGCTGAAGTCCATTCAGATTTTGGTTTAAGAATTACCATCATATCACTGGCCTCCATTGGCATTGGATCGGTAGGCACTTCCCCACTGCCAATTTTCGTAACTATTTTTTCTACCTCCGGAAACTGGGTTTTCAAAATATGCGCCGCCTGTTGGGTATTGGTGATGGTAGTTTTTAGCGAACTTCCCGTTAACACCCTGGTATCAACAGCAAAATCGCCCTCTTCCAATGCTGGTATAAATTCGCCACCGAGGGACATCATAATGCCTACTGACAAAATGAACAAGGCAACTACGAAAATCAAAACCGCTTTTGGAAACCCTACAACATAATTTAAAACCGACTGGTAAAGTTTTTCAACCCGTATCATCAGCCTGTCGGAAAAATTGGGTGTATGTTTTATTTTCTTGCTGAGAAATAAGGCACTCATCATTGGGATATAGGTGAGCGACAAGATAAATGCCCCTAATAAAGCAAAGGCAACGGTTTGCGCCATTGGCTTAAACATTTTCCCTTCTATACCCTGCAAAGTGAAAATGGGCAAATAAACAACGAGGATGATGATTTGACCAAACACAGCACTGTTCATCATTTTACTGGCGGAGAAATTCACTTCTTCATCCATTTGTGGCTGGGTAAGTTTTGCTGCGCCGCCAAATTTTTGCCCGTGCGTAAGCTGGTGCATCACGGCCTCTACAATAATCACCGCCCCATCTACAATCAGTCCAAAATCGAGGGCGCCAAGGCTCATGAGGTTGCCACTTACACCAAACAGGTTCATCATGATGATTGCGAATAACATGGCCAGTGGAATTACAGAAGCCACCAGCAAACCAGCCCTTAAATTTCCCAGGAAAAATACCAGCACAAATACCACAATCAAGGCGCCTTCCATCAGGTTCCTTTCTACTGTACCAATGGCATTGTCCACCATTTTTGTACGATCCAGGAAGGGTTCAATCACCACACCCTCCGGTAAAGACTTTTGAATCTGTGCAATGCGTGTCTTTACATTTTTAATTACCTCACTGCTGTTGGCCCCCTTTAGCATCATCACCACGGCACCGGCCACTTCGCCTTTATCATTATAGCACATTGCTCCGTACCGGGTAGCGCTGCCAATTTTAATATCAGCTACATCCCTTATAAATAGTGGTGTTCCAGCATTGGTGCTTTTAATGGCGATGTTTTTTATATCTTCCATGCTTCCCAGCAGCCCCTCAGTGCGGATATACAAAACCGTGGGGCCTTTTTCAATATAGGCGCCCCCCGTATTTTGATTGTTGTTCTCCAGGGCGGTAAAAACATCCGTGATGGTGAGATTGTATGATAACAATTTATTAGGGTCCACTTCTATGGAATACTGTTTTAGTTTACCACCAAAGCTGCTTACTTCCGCAACCCCTTTTACCCCCAGCAATTGCCGCCTCACAATCCAATCCTGGATGGTACGCAAATCCGTTTCGTTGAATTTATTTTCAAAGCCATCCTTTGGCCTAACCACGTACTGATAAATTTCACCAAGGCCGGTACTTACCGGTCCCAGTTCCGGTATTCCAATTCCAAGCGGAATTTGCGACTGTACTTTCTGGAGCCGCTCCGCCACCTGCTGCCTGGCCCAGTACACATCTGTGGCATCGTCAAAAACAATGGTAACCAGCGACAGGCCAAACCTGGAGAAGCTACGGATCTCTTTCAACCCGGAGATATTATTATTGGCTTGCTCTATGGGAAAGGTAACCAGCCTCTCAATATCCGTTGCGCCAAATGAAGGCGCAATAGTAATCACCTGTACCTGGTTATCAGTTATATCCGGTACGGCATCAATGGGCAGTTTGGTAAACTGGTAACTGCCATAACCAATCAGGGCGATTATAAACAGCCCTACTATGAGTTTGTTTTTTATGGCAAACCCAATTATTGCATTTAGCATAATTGTTTGTTTAGTAATAATATAATCACTGCTTTTGAATTTAATCAAACGCACAACCCCACAAAGCAGTAATACCTTGTGTTAAGAAACCAGATCAATCAAGAAAACTAACAATTTTTGGGAGGTTGCCAGATGTTGGACAGGTAAGAGGAAAAGAGGGATTTCTCTGTTGCGATAAATGTTTTGTTTAATACAATGGATACCGGCCTGGCTATCGTAAAAGTCTCCATCGCCGAAACATAGACTGTTGACATTACAGCAACACAATCAGCCGAGCTTTTAAAGGGCAACTGCATATCCCTGTCATAATCGTCATCCATCGGACTTCCATGCATGTAATGTATATCCAGGAATTCGAGAAAAGTGATACTGTTGCTTTCGGCTTTATGTTCGGCAAAATGCTGGAATACAACTGGCAGTTTTAATAACTGATGTGCTTCCGTTACAGATAACAGGTGAATAGTAAGTAATAATATGGCGGTTGCCTTTTTCAGACTACAAATATATAAATTCTAACTTATAAAGCAAACGGCTAAACCACACTGCAAATTGTTGTACAGCGTTGCATCCCCCGAAGTGTGGACATTGAAGAACAATCCAGCATTTAAAACAGAAGTTCCGCATGATATTCTGCCGCTATATATCATCCAGAGCCATTTGCTGATAACCCGGCATAAAAAAACCTCCCCAAAGTATTACTTAAGAGGAGGTCTATAATATGCAATAAGGTTAACCTATTTGTAGTGCCCCATCAACCCTTTAGCCAGTTCGGTCATTTTCTTTAAGCCATCTTCCAGCAAAGCGCCTTTTTTGAATTCAGCTAAAATTTCAGGATGCTTGTTTTCCATTTCCAGTAAAAAGTGTTCTTCAAAAGCTTTTACATTTTTTACGGCTACTTCTCTTAACAAACCCTGCGTACCCAAATAAATCATCGCAACCTGTTTTTCAACAGTCATAGGAGAATATTGTAGTTGCTTCAGAATTTCCACGTTACGGGCACCTTTATCAATTACGTTCTTGGTTGCAGCATCCAGGTCACCACCAAACTTGGAGAAAGCTTCCAGTTCACGGTAAAGCGCCTGGTCTAATTTCAGTGTACCGGCAACTTTTTTCATTGATTTGATCTGTGCATTACCACCAACCCGGCTTACAGAAATACCTACGTTGATAGCGGGACGGATACCGGCATTGAACAGGTTACCTTCCAAAAATATCTGGCCGTCGGTGATAGAAATTACGTTGGTAGGGATATAGGCAGATACGTCACCAGCCTGTGTTTCAATAACCGGTAAAGCAGTTAATGAACCTCCACCTTTTACCAGGTGACGGATTGATTCGGGCAGGTCATTCATTTGCTGAGCGATATCATCTTTAGCGATCACCTTTGCCGCTCTTTCCAGTAAACGGCTATGCAAATAGAATGCATCGCCTGGATAAGCCTCACGGCCTGGTGGACGACGTAGTAATAAAGAAACCTCGCGATAAGCTACCGCCTGCTTTGAAAGATCATCATAAATAATTAAGGCCGGTCTTCCGGTATCACGGAAAAACTCGCCAATCGCCGCACCCGCAAATGGAGCATAGAACTGTAAAGGGGCCGGATCAGAAGCAGAAGCAGCAACAATAGTTGTATACGCCATTGCACCATATTCTTCCAGCGTTTTCATAATACCGGCGATGGTACTTGCCTTTTGTCCAATTGCAACATATATACAATAAACAGGCTTACCTGCTTCGTAAAATTCTTTCTGATTAATGATGGTATCAACACAAATAGCTGTTTTACCGGTTTGACGGTCACCGATCACTAATTCCCTTTGTCCACGACCGATTGGAATCATCGCATCAATTGCTTTGATACCGGTCTGCAATGGTTCTTTAACCGGTTCACGGAAAATAACCCCTGGTGCTTTACGCTCCAGTGGCATTTCATACAATTCGCCGGATATCGGGCCCTTACCATCAATCGGTTCGCCCAAGGTATTAATAACACGCCCACTCATTCCTTCACCTACTTTAATAGAGGCGATCTGGCCCGTCCGCTTTACTTTATCCCCTTCTTTAATGGCACCACTATCACCCATCAATACTACACCTACATTGTCCTCCTCAAGGTTTAGTGCGATTGCTTTAACGCCATTATCAAACTCCACCAATTCACCACTTCGAACATTGTTTAAGCCATAAACACGAGCAATACCATCACCGACCTGCAATACTGTACCTACTTCTTCCAAACTGGCACCTGCATTGAAACTACTGAGTTGCTGACGTAGTATCGCCGAAATTTCATCCGGTTTAATCTCTACCATAAAAATTGAGTTTATTTTTTAACCCGGCTTTGTTACCGGCGTGCATCACCCCGTTTTTGGGATTTACTGTAGCACACTTTAGGTCTTTCAGCTATGGGCATCATTAAAGGCTGCAAAGGTAGGGGTTGAACAGAAGAATGGCAAAAAAATAAGGTGATTTTAAAAGAAAAACCCACGCCTGTAAAGCCGTGGGTTTCATCCTGATTTTATTTTTATTTTAGTTTTTAATGAACTTCGATTTTTCTATAACATTGCCCGATTCATCTTTCACCTGGATGAAATAGGTACCAGCGGCCAAACGATGAACGTTTAAAGGTATTTCACTATATCCGGCTTCTGCCAGTATGTTAAACACCAACACTTTTTTCCCCATTAAATCAAAAGCCTCTGCGACCAATATTTTCCTGCCTTCTGCAATGACACCCAGGTTTATTTTTCCGGAAGTAGGGTTAGGGAACACTTTGCTTATAATAACTGCTTTTTTCGGAGTTTTTATTTTTACAATGCCTGAATATTTAAAACCACCGTCATTGTCTACAATTTTTAACCTGTAAAACGTATAGTCAGAATAGGGTTTATCATCCTTCGCTCCATAGTTGTTTTCATTGCTGCTATTACCCTTTGCGGCTACGATTGTAAAGGGGGAAAAAGTTGCTCCGTCAAAACTTTTCTCTACCTGGAATTCCCTGCTGTTTATTTCGCTGGAGGTTTTCCAGGATAAGATAACTTTACTATCTACCCAACTTCCTTTAAAATTCACCAATGTTACGGGTAGAACCGTACCATTCAATGTTAAATTGAAATTGACTTTAGTATTAAATATACCATCGGCATAAATAAGATAATTGGTGTTTGGAGCAAGGCCGGTAATTGATGCCAATGAAATATTCCGGTTGAATGTCCGGCATACAATGGGCGAAGGGAATGCCTGACCTACCGGGCAACTATTAACCTGGAATAGCGATAACCTGATTCCTGCACCCGGACAAACCGCAACCGGCACCGCTGAATAACCAGTTACAATAATATCCAGGTCGCCCCCCGTATTGTCTGATCTAAAAGCATAATACCCATTATTGGTAACGCTTGTACCCGTACCAACGCAATTGATTTCATTATAGACAGGATCTGAGTATTTGTTGCTGGTTGCATGCACAAGGTCAAAATTTATAACCGTGTTAACCGGTGTGGCAACAGTCGGAAATACAAGCGGACATTCATCAACCGGAACGATTGTTCTTGCGAGAGGAGTCATTTCAATACTGGGCAATCCACAGGCCCCGTAGGCATTTGCCTGCTGCCGAATACAATATAAAGCACCAGCAAAAGCTGCATAATCCGGAGACTTTCTGGCGACACCGTTTAGCACGGCGTAATTCATTAGTTTTCCGGGATTGATATTTGGGCTGGAGGAACCTTCGTAACCGTCATTCACATGCCCCAGGCCTAAAGCGTGTCCTAATTCATGCAGGAGCACAGTTTCAAGATCTATTTGATTATAAGGGCTTGCAGGTGCACATGGGCCACTGGTGAAATTTGCTGTACCGCCGGATACGCCGGTATTCCTTATTACAATATCAAAACCGATATTCTTTACTTCATTTGCAGCAACCGGGTTACACATATTGGAATAATAATAACAAACAGCTAAAACACCGGATGCCAACGGTGAGGTTCCGGTGTTTGTATTGTCGAACATGATTACGTTCTGACCATCTCCTGCTACAGACTGGATGGTGGTAGTTCCGCCCTCAGCAAAATTGAGCCCAGCGACTTCTCTCCAGGTATTCAATGCCCGCTGAAAGGTCTCCTTTTCAGGCGCAGCATCGAGGTTTATTCCTCCTCCACCTGTATTAGTACTATATAAAACCGTATAACCACCCGTCCCGTTATGATTCATTAAATTAATTTCCTTTATTACCGTTGTACCGCCTGAAGAGAATTCCCTGGTTAAAATCGAATAGTTGATACCGAGTATACCCGGAGAAGCGCTTACTGCCAATAAATCGTCTCTTACTGAAAAACTTCCTGTTCCTGCCCTTCCTGGTACTCTTACTTTTATCTGATTGTCGGACCATGACTGCACCAGCGGAGAGTTGTAAAGCACTTCATATGGCGTACCACCTGATCCATCATTTGCATCATCAAATAATACGGCAGCGGTACTCCCGGGTGTATTACCAAAACCAGATCCGTTGATGGTTAATAAATTGGTTGCGGGGTCAAGGGTAGCGCCGGCATTTACCAACTGCGGCGAAAAAGAACTGATTACCGGACCAAGAGGAGTTTGTGGTTTTGCAACACCAGACACATCGAAGGCTGGGTTGACGATTACTGGCTGCGAACCAGTATATTTAACCAGTTCTGTATATAATTCTTTTTCGATGCCGGCATACCGGATAAACGGTGCACTGGCAGTTTTTGTGTCAAGATTATACATGTAACAACCCTGTCCGCTTGAATACACATCATACAATTGATTACCAGTAAAGGGCGAAAGCATTTTAAGCATATTTGGATAACAAAAGAATATCCCGATATCTCCTTTTTTCAATGTCAACAGGTCTGTCGCTTCAATGCTTTCCAACCCCACCGTACCGCCTACCGTCATTACTTCAATAGTAGTGGCCTGTACGGTTCCTTTAAAACTTTTATACACTTCCACTTTATTGGCGGTATATATCATAGTACGCCCAGGATTCCAGAATGAGTTTTGATCCAAAACCTTCCCTTCAATAATATGGGTGGAATGACCTATTTTTTCGTTAATACTTACCGGGTATAATGCCTGCGCATAAACACCGTAACTTAAACTACTGCAACATAGGATTAGGACACCAGTAAAAAAATTTTTCATAGTACAGCCTTTAGAATTGATGTTATTAATTGTAATAAAAAAACCACAAGCAAATGTGGTTTTTTTTATTCTATTTATGTAATAATGTTTTACCTTATTTTATGTAGGTAGTCGTTATTTAAAAACTGCTTTTTCACATCCTTCAAATCTCTTAAAATACTTGCGTCAATTAGTCTTCCTTCCGTTTCAAGTATAAAGCCGCCAATTAACTCCGATTTTACACTTGTTTCAAGCTCTACGCTACCAATGGGGGTACTGGCAATTATTTTTGTTAAGATGGCCGTTTGCAAAGCCGGGCTCATTTCAACTGCGGTGGTGATCTTAACTTTATGTATGTTGTTTTTAATATTGTACTGATCTACAAATGCATTTGCTATCTCAGGCAGATTTAACTCCCGGGTTTTGGCAACCAATAATTTAATGAACGAGGAAGTTATTATACTTACCTTATCCTTTGTGATAGATTCGATGATCTTGCCTTTTGAAGTTGGCTTTATAATCGGGCTACGCAGTACTGCTACAAAATCGGGATTTGATTTACAGATACTCAAAATAAGTTTCATATCATTATACACTGCATCTAACTGATTTTGCTCAATAGCTAAATCAATAATACTTTTTGCGTACCTGGTTGCTAAACGTGGGTTGTTCATTTAATTTGACAAATTTGAAAATGTGAAACCCGATAGCTATCGGGAGTGGAAATGTGAAAATCGTCATTTGACAATTATCAATTTACTCATTTACTAATTTAGATTTGCTTCGTCCGCCAATTGTTTGATGTATACTTCCTGTTCTTCTTTGTTGCTTAATTCGCGGCGCAAAATTTTCTCGCTCACTTCTACAACCAACTTACCTACCTGGTTTTTCAAATCGGTAATTGCAGCCATTTTCTGGTGATTGATGGTTACCTGGGCATCTGCAACTATCCTTGCCGCCTGGGCCTTAGCTTCTTCCTTTGCCTCGCTGATCAACTTATCTTTTGTATCTTTTGCTTCTTTAAGGAGTAGGGCCCGCTCTTCCCTTGCCTTAATTAAAAAAGCTTCGTTGTCATTTTTTAACTGTGCCATTTCCAGCTTTATTTTTTCTGCAGTAGCAATAGAATTGGCAATGTTCTGTTCCCTGTCAGAGAGTCCTTTAATAATTGCCGGCCAGGCAAATTTTTTCAATATAAAAAACACGATTAAAAAAGCCAGTAATGTCCAAAGTAATAATCCTAAGTCGGGTGTTAATAGTTGCATTTTTATACAATTAAAAATGTAAAGTAATAAATTCAGTAAAACTCAATATTGAAATTCAGTACAAGCGTGCGATCCCGATAAAGATCAGGACAGGCTGCCGATGCAGTTAAATAATAGCACACTGCCTAATACAAAAAATTAAAATACCGCATCCTCCGTCCTGTACTTTGGATGCAGTAATAATTTGGGTAACGGCAATTACAAAACCATTGCCAAAAAACCGATGATGATCGCAAACAGTGCAGCACCTTCTACAAGGGCGGCAGCCAAAATCATGTTTGCACGGATATCATTAGAGGCTTCCGGCTGACGGGCAATCGCTTCTACAGCACCTTTACCAATCTGTCCGATACCAATTCCTGCGCCTATAGCAGCAAGGCCTGCACCAACTGCACCACCTGCATTTGCTAACGCATCTAATAAAATAAAACTCATAATTGTGAATTTATACTGGTTAAAAAAATAAATTTTATACAATCACCGCATCATCGGTTAACGGATGTGCCTCATCGTGGTGATGCTCTCCTTCAAAAGCCTGGCCTATAAAAACCGCTGTAAGTACCGTAAAAATAAAGGCTTGTAAAAAAGCAACCAATATTTCTATAAAATAAATGAAGATGGTGAATGCAACTGAAATTGGTGAAGCTGCAAATCCAAGTACCGGCTTAATTTGAGCAAAAATGAAAATCAATGATATCAAACAAATAATGATGATATGGCCGGCTACCATGTTTGCGAACAACCTGATGATTAATGCAAATGGCTTAATAAATACGCTTAAAAATTCCACGAGTACTAAAATTGGTTTTACAAAACCTGGAACGCCCGGCGGATTGAAAATGTGTCCCCAGTAATGTGAATTGGAGCTGGCCAAAATCACCACAAAAGAAATTAAACCCAACACCACAGTGAAGGCAATATTACCGGTAACATTCGCTGTGCCTGGCACCAGGCCGATGATATTATTTATTAAAATGAAAAAGAAAACAGTCAATAGGTAGGGTAAATATTTATTTGCTTTATGGCGAAGGTTCGGTCTTGCTACTTCATCCCGTACAAAAGCTACCAACACTTCTACTAAATTTTGCTTGCCTTTTGGCGAAGAGGTAACGCCTTGCCCGGTTGCATAACTTTTGGCAACACTGATCATCAGCCAAACCAAAAATGCCAATGCCAGCAGCATCTGTACCACATTGCGGGTAGGTGACAAATCATATACTTTTACCCCGGGATCTACTGGTATTATTTTGCCTTCTTTCAATTTATATCCATCTACTTCCTTATGCCCGTGCTCAAAAGAAGAAGACATAAAACTGGAAACACCTTTCTGCGGGGAATATAATAAAACCGGGAGAGGAATGGATACGGGATGTAGTTCGCCATCACTTCCTTTGTAATTAACAAAGTGGAATTCATGGGCATCCAGGATATGCTCAAATATTACTTCTTTGGCATTAAAGCCTTCCTTTTTCTCTGCAGGGTGATTTTCTCCGGCTTTTGGTTCTTCATGCTGTGCCTTCACACTATAGCAAGAAACCAGCAAAATAGTACTAAAAACCGCTACCAGTAATGTTTTGATGCTCTTTGATGACATATCTTTCCCGAAATTTGGCGCAAAGATAGGAGAATAAAGAATATTTGGGTAATGATTATTCGATAATTTACGGGGTATTTTATTGCAATGGAAATTAGTCTAATCCCATCTCTTTTCGGAGTTGTTTAATTTTTTCCAGTTCTAATACATCAATTTGATCTTTTGGCCGATTGACGGCCTTTTTATTGGCGATGAGTTGATTGATGTGTAAAAAGGGAACGGGTATGGCCTCAATGTCGGCTACCGAGGCTAGCTTCAAACATTCATCAAATGAACATCCTTCTATACCAACCATATTTAATAAAATATCGAGCTTAATTCCAGAACCTATGTAGAAGTCTGTCCAACCTGGAATAAACTGAAAATCTTCTAAATCAATACCCTCATATCCAAATTTTTCAAATGCCAATCCTAATTGCCGCCTGTTCTCTTTGGTATCTTTTATCCAAACATCAATATCCTTTGTGATTCTTGAGTATCCATGTAAGTTTACCGCAACTCCACCTACCATAATATAATTTACCCCAAAACAATTGAGTGACTTCCAGAAATCTAACAGATTTTCGTCCATTATATCCATGATGGTTACGACATTTTTTTATGGGTAATTTTTGCACGGGAAAGCATATTGTCGATCCGCATTAAACGCATCATAATTCTAAAGCGTTCTGTATAACTTAGATTTAATGATTCCATGATCTCTTTTCTTTCCGCAGCTTTCCATACGTCCAATTCGCTTCCATCATCATTTAATACGTTCTGATTAATTTCTATTTCCATATTTTTTGAATCATTCATACGGCAATTTACTAAAAAATTTGGGTTAATACTTTAATTTACAAAGCCATTTTTTCCTGCTTTTCAAACTGCATTTTGTGCAACTGGTAGTAGAATCCTTTTCTTTCCATCAGTTCCTCATGTGAACCAATTTCTTTTATTTCTCCCTTATCCAATACCATTATTTTATCGGCCTTTCGGATTGTGCTAAGCCGGTGAGCAATAACAATTGATGTTCTGCCGGCAATTAACTGTTCAATCGCATGCTGTATCAGTTGTTCACTTTCAGTATCTACTGAAGAAGTGGCTTCATCTAATATCAATATGGCAGGATTATACAACAAAGCCCGTACAAATGATAACAATTGGCGTTGCCCAAGGGAAAGTGTTGCTCCTCTTTCCATTACATTGTAATCGTATCCACCGGGCAACTGCATTATAAAATCGTGTATACCGATCATTTTGGCCGCTTCCACCACCTGTTCTTTATTGATATCTTTGTTTCGGAGTGTTACATTGTCATACACTGATCCGCTAAATAGAAATACATCCTGTAATACCACCGCTATTTTACTTCTCAGGTAAAAAAGATCGAAAGATTCTATCGGGCTTTCGTCAATTTTAATATTACCTTTCTGAATATGGTACAACCGGTTTAATAAACTAATGACAGAGGTTTTACCGCTTCCGGTGTTACCTACAATAGCCAATGTTTCGCCAGCATTTATTTTGAATGAAATATCTTTCAACACATACTGCTCCTCAATATAGGCAAACCAAACATTTTCAAAAGTCACGCCTCCCCTCTTCATTTCTATTTTATGAGTTTCCGCATCAGAAGCTCCTTTAACAGTAGCGGGAGTTACATCTTTATTGTCCATTAATTTAAAAACCCTTTCACTGGCAATCATGCCCATTTGCAGCACATTGAATTTATCTGCAATTACCCTCAACGGGCGAAACAATAAATTGAGGCATAGGATAAAGGCAGTGATATTGCCTGCCGCTTCATGACTCTGGGCACCGCCTGCCCACCAAACTAACAATCCGAGTGAAATGGCTAATACCAGTTCCACCACGGGAAAAAATACAGAATAAGCAAAAATCGATCGCACGTTGGCATTGCGGTGCTCCCTGTTGATTGCATTGAATTTACTGAATTCTCTTTTTTCGGCAGCGAAAGCCTGTACAATTGCCATTCCTGTAATATGTTCCTGCACAAAAGCATTTAGCTGGGCTACCGCGTTTCGTACCCGGATAAAGGATCGGTTTACACTTTCTTTAAAGAAATAGGTAGCAATGATTAAAAACGGGAATGGAGCCATACAAACCAGTGTTAGTTTCCAGTCTACATAAAACATATAACCCAATACCGCAATGATAGATAACAGATCGGCAATGATAGGAATTAACCCATCGCTGAAAATATCGTTGATGGATTCTATATCATTGATGGTTCTGGTAGTAAGTGTACCGATAGGAGTTTTGTCGAATTGGGAAAGATTTAGATTGATCACTTTTTTATAAGTGGTTACACGCATATCTTTTACCACACTTTGACCAAGTGAAGCAGTGAAAAAAGTAAAAATAAACCGGCATATTGTTTCTATTAGCAGCAAAGCCAATTGAATAACTGTGATGCCAATAATAACCTGCGCCGCCCCCTTTAAAAACCAAACCTGCGCACCAGGCTGAATCCCTTTATTAATAGTAAGCTGAATTAACCAGGGCCTTACCGGTGAAATGACTGCTAAAAAAATGGCCAGAAAAAGTGACCAGAAAAATTTGTTTTTATAAGGTGCCGCAAAATGAAATACTCTTCGCAGTAATGAAAAATCGAAGACTCTTTTTACTTTAGCCGTTTCACTCATAAGGCAAAGATATTAAGAAGATGTTGAGATGAAATCGGGATATTTCGATACTGCATATTGGAATATTATGTAGCTATCAGAATACTATGAATGTTGATAGCATAAATCTGATAGGACTTCCATGGTACCAACCGCTAAAACAACAAAGAATAAATTGATACTTAAAAAACAAACAGCCCTTTAAAGATAAAAACAATGAAGGTCTGGCTATAAATTCCCGGTAGGTTTCTTAACCGATCCTTCACCACACATTTACTTAAGATATAATTATTTTCCTAACTGCCGGCCATTACAATTCGCCTTCCATTTTTTTGTTATAAGCCTTAATAAAAATAGCGCCCAGGTTTTTATATGGCGGCACATAATCATCCCAGCTTTCCCGCATACCTTTATTGGCATCGCTATAAAATAATTTAGTCAGCGAGTTCCACATGTCCTTCCAAACGAGCGGCTTCCCTGAAGCGATGGTTTGATTAAGGTAATTCAAAATAGGTCTGTTGATATCACCCTTGCCAATTTCCTTGGTAGAAATAATATGTGCATCCGGACAATTACTGATAATCTGGCTTAAATTCTGATACCCGCCACAAGACCCCAACACAATAATTTTTGCATCCCCACCCATCCGGTCTATTGTACGGGGCAACCAGTAACTATGGCCCCGGTGAATTACTACTGCAGGATGTAAATCTTTTTTTGCAAGGTATTTGCTTAGGTGAATTTGCGCCGTATCATCCAGGTTTTTATCATTATTCAAGGGAAGGTTCGCATATATCCATACTTTTTTTCCGGTGAGAGATTTTATTTCTACCCATTCTTTTTGAAAGGTTATTCTCCACTCCTTAGGTGAAAATGAACTTACAAACTGAGGGAAATGAGTTTTACCATCTTCATCTCCGTAAAAAAACACCTGCTGAACTACTTTGCCACTATCATCAGCCAGGTACTTATAATCCATCGAATAAATGGAAGGTATCCCTATCTGGCTGGTAAGGTCGATGCTGTTATCGTTGGAAGATAAAAAGATGGTTTTCAATAACCCATAAATCACTTTACCTTTATTGTTATTTTGATTAATGCTTTTCTGTTGATTGTAGCTTACATTTTTTAAAATATTTTGAAGCAGCATACTGTCCTTTATACTGCTATAGCTATCCGCCACATCCACTGCATCTTCCAGGTTATTTGCCTCATCTAAATTGGCGACAAACGCCTTCATTAAAGTACTGGAATTGCCTGATGGCATTGTTTTTAAAAAGGTATCCAAGTGGTTAAAATTGGCGGCCATTTTTATAAATTTTTTAAAATAGTCCATATTTACGCTCAATAACAAAGAGTCGCCCCGGGGCTTTGTTCCCATACGCTGCAACAGCCTGGCAAAACTATGTTTGTAACTGGAGGTATAAATGTCATTTTCGCCCATTACCATCACATAATACAATTCCTCAGCGGTTAAAGGATCGAGAGCCTTCATCCGGATGTTTAAATTATTTTGTTCGTGCAGATTATTAATAGGCGTTATAAAATGGGTAATAGCTTTCCGCTGCAACATTTTACGCAATCCGTTTACTCCAAACATGGCAATGGGGGTATCCTTTAAAATACCCAGCCGGTAATAATATTCCTTTTCTGTTTTCACTAATAATTTAAAATAACCTACGCTATCCATCCGCTTGTCTCCATCGCCTACAAATTTTTTAATAGAATCAATCGAGATTCTATTTTTTAAAATATTATCCAGAAAGGGGTAGTAAAGTAAAGCATTCTCTATCTTGCTTAATTGTACAATTGCTTTTACCAGCGGATCGGTATTTCTTTGTATCAGTTTTCCCTCCGGCGATTTGGTTGAGTACGCATAATCATATAATTGTTCCGGATCATTTTTACAGGCTACCACTACGAGGCTATCTGCAAAGGGTTCGTTTACATAAGGCCTGATAATTGAAAGTATCTTATCCGGATGCATCAGGCAATATTTTAGAAATAGCAGTTTTTTACTTTCAACATAACCCGGGTTCGTATTAAATACTTCTGTAAGTACTACTCCCAGTTCATAAGGCATATCTTTTATATACGATTGTATATTTCCACCAATCATATTAGTATTCCACAATCTATAAAAATTGTCTACCAGCATAGGAGCCAATGCTGGATTCAATTTTCGTTGCTTCCATGCATATCTGAAATTTTTTATCAACTCTTCAATAAAATTAAGTTGCCTGATTTTGTCATTACTTGTACCAAGCTTAGTATTGGTTTCTACCAAATTTTGTAATTCATCTATTCGCCTGGTTAGTGCGTCTGTAACCTGCAGGTTTATCTCTTCATTGCCCGATACTCTTACAATACCATCCTTTTTACCGTCAGCTTTATCTGTTAACACCTGTTCTTCATTAATTCTGTCATGAAACCGCTGACGGCTGATGGGCACTACAACAGAATCAAGTGTAGCAAATGCATTGGTACAGAAAACTAAAATTAAAATGGAAAGTAAAAATTGTTTCATAATTGGTATCCTTCTGCAAAGATGGCGAAAAAAGGCGGCTTCACGCTATGTTGTCAACCTTGCCAATGAGTAAGTAAGCGTTTAAATGGTTTGTGAAGGTTTGACATACGAATTTCGTGCCACCGATCAATAATTATACCTGGGGTCTAACATCGTGATATGCGATGCGTTAACAATTTGATAATACTGGTAATATTGTATAACTGATACTATATTAAAGTGATAACATACTTTTGCGAAGCGAAAATAATATGAGTATTGTTAAAAAAATTTTAATAGCTGATGATGAACCGGATATACTGGAAATCATTCAATTTAATCTACAGGCAGAAGGGTACGAAGTTGTTACTGCCAAAAATGGAGACGAGGCAATTGACGCAGCCAAAAAATATCAGCCTGACCTGATCATACTTGACATTATGATGCCTGGCAAAAACGGGATTGATGTATGCAATATTCTTCGAATTCAACCCGCATTTAAAGAAACGTTAATAGTTTTTTTATCCGCATTAAGTGATGAGGGCACAGAGATCAGGGGACTTGAAACAGGTGCTGACGATTATCTTACCAAACCAATAAGACCCAAAATATTAGTAAGCAAAGTAAATGCTTTGTTCAGAAGATTGAACAAGGAAGAAAATGATGTAGTGCATATCGGCGACCTGATAATAGACAGGGAAAAATATATAGTCAATTATAAGGGCAGTGATATCATCCTTGCTCGGAAAGAGTTTGAACTGCTCGCCCTCCTTGCTTCTAAACCAGGCAAAGTTTTTTTACGAAATGAAATACTCAACCAGGTATGGGGTACCGAAGTAATAGTAGGGGATAGAACCATCGACGTTCATATCCGAAAAATCCGTCAAAAATTAAATTTGGATTGCATCACTACGGTGAAAGGGGTAGGATACAAATTTGAGCTTTAAATTTTCATTGCCTTTCTGGTAATTTTCGCATTTACACTTTCCACCAGAGGTCTCATCAAAAAAAGAAATTAACTTACGGGGATTCAAAATTCCAGGAAGATGATAGCCGAAAGCAATGAAAAGGATTTGAGGCTTGAAAAATTAAACAGTCTCTTGCATGGTGTTGGCATTTTATTCGGTGTTGTAGGAATGCCCATTTTAATTGTAAGCGCTTCCAAAAATTTAAATGTTGCAGGCATAGCGGGGGCGGGTATTTACAGTTTTTGTTTCCTGATGTTATTTACTTTTTCCACCCTGTATCATGGATTTCAGCAACCCAAAATAAAAGAGGTATTGAAAATACTGGATCACATCAGTATTTATTTTTTGATTGCCGGTACTTACACTCCACTTATCTTAATTTTTGTAAACAACTCATTTGGTATCACTTTGCTGGTTATTTTATGGAGCCTTACTGTGTTTGGTATCATTTTTAAAATATTTTTTACGGGCCGGTTCGAAATTGTTTCAACTATCATTTATATGGTAATGGGATGGATTTTATTTGCTGGAGGTAAAACGTTTTTTGTGGCTATGCCTGTACCTGTGGTAATCCTGGTTACAATTGGAGGTTGCCTCTATTCCATTGGGGTTATTTTTTACCTTTGGCATAAGTACACCTACCATCATGCTGTATGGCATCTTTTTGTATTAGCAGCCGCTATCTGCCATTATGTAGCCGTTTTTATTTCTGTATAGACCATCTCGTTTCAATTGTAAAAAAATGAGTATTATTAAATTCCGCAAGAGCCATTTATTTTGCCATATCACTATCTTCAGCATTGCGGCAATACAAAATTAAACCTGTTACCATCGGTGCAATTACTTTTCCATTTGCGCAATAATAGTATCGCCATTGCTTTCTAAAAAATTCTAAAAAACGGCTATGACCAGCCTTTCGACATGCCTGCATTTTATCCTTAACTTTGTAATAATATATGTTTTCATCAAAAAATCTTTCCCCGCAACAATTATCAGCAACCACGGCTTTGATAATTTCTTTCCCCATTAGTATTGGCATATACTTTTTTCAACCTGCATGGTGGATTGCAATGATATCGTTCATTATTATCTTTTCCGGTAGCTATGGACTTATATTATTTATGGTACAGAGCTTTGTGTACCGAAAAATAAAACTAATCTACAAACTGATTTATCAAACCAAGGCCAGCAAGCGGGAAGAGTTTTATTATAAAAATATTTTGCCACAAAAAAGTATTGATGAAGTGCGGGAAGATGTAGAGAACTGGGCCCAGCAGCGAAAAGCAGAAATTGAAGTATTAAAACAGAACGAAGCTTACCGAAAAGAATTTTTACAAAATTTGTCTCACGAACTAAAAACCCCCATTTTTGCTATCCAGGGCTATGTAGATACTTTAATAAACGGGGCAATGGAAAACCCGGAAGTAAACAAGAAATTCCTGGGCAGCACTTCCCGCAACATTGATCGCCTTGTAAACCTGGTAGACGACCTGGATGAAATTTCAAAATTGGAAAGAGGGGAACAATTATTATACAAATCCAATTTTATAGTGCAGGACCTGGCGAAAGATGTATTTGAATCACTCGCCATAAAGGCAGAAGAAAAGCAAATAAAACTCATCATTAAAAAGGGTTGCGAAGTACCTCTTACTGTATATGCTGATATCGAAAAAATACGACAGGTATTTATCAATTTACTTGATAATGCGATTAAATATGGCAAACAAAACGGGGTGATAGAAGCCAGTGGATATAAAATAGATGGCAAAAGAATTTTGATTGAAATAAGTGATGATGGCACCGGTATAGCCGAAGAACATTTGGGAAGAATATTTGAACGGTTTTATAGAACCGACCTGGCAAGAAGCCGCAAAGTGGGTGGCAGCGGATTGGGGCTTGCCATTTGTAAACATATCATTGAAGCACATCAGCAAACCATACACGTGAGAAGCACCATTGATGTCGGCACTACTTTTGGTTTTACACTCGAAAGCAGGAAGGATTAATTCCCTTATCCATCAATTAAACCGAACCCCGAATTTCCTGTTTTTTTTTCGCCGTTGCTGAATCGCATTTTTAAAGGTGAATGCACCAGGAAGCCCCTGCAGTTAGGGAGGAAGCTTAAAAGTTTAAGGTTTGGTAAGAATTTGTTTACAATTACTAAACATAAGATTTTGAACTTTACAACAAACAAATCCTGTTGGAAAAAAGAAAACTTGATGTAGTAGTAATTTCTGATGTACACCTTGGTACCTATGGATGCCGCGCCAACGAACTTTCCCGTTACCTCTCCACCATCGACCCGGCAATACTTGTGTTAAATGGGGATATAATCGATATCTGGCAGTTTAGTAAAAAGTACTGGCCGGCTGGTCACATGCAGGTTATTAAACAAATTACCAGTATGCTTAGCCGTGGTGTAAAAGTGTATTACATTACCGGCAACCATGATGAAATGCTTCGCCGGTTTGAGCATTTTTCGGTAGGCGATTTTCACATTGTAAATAAAATGGTTATTCACCACTCCGACAACACCCGAAGCTGGATATTTCATGGAGATGTTTTTGACGTAATAATGAAGCATAGTAAATGGCTTGCCAAATTAGGCGCTATTGGGTATGATACGCTAATTTATATTAATTCATTTATTAATTACATCAGCAAAAAAATGGGCAAAGGGAAAATATCCTTGTCCAAAAAAATAAAAAACTCCGTAAAAACTGCGGTAAAGCATATTAATAATTTTGAACAAACCGCTGCTGATATTGCGATTGAAAAGGGATACAATTATGTGATATGCGGACATATTCACCAACCCGCCAACAGGATCATAAAAAACGGTAACGGTGCTGTAAACTACCTCAACTCCGGCGATTGGATAGAAAATCTTACCGCCCTGGAGTATGAAAATAATGCATGGAAAATATACTATTACCAGGAAGACACACTTGTTCAGGAACTGCATGATTCCTTTTATGTGGATGAGGCGGCCTACCTGCGCACTGCCGAATTATTTAAAATGATGATGGATGATTTTGTTATCGCGTCTTAAATTTTACAATTTATGAAAGTACTTTATGCCATACAGGCAACCGGTAATGGACATGTAAGCAGGGCAAATGAAATAATACCCATGCTGCAAAAAAAATGCGACCTGGATATTTTGGTAAGCGGTACACAGGCTGATGTAGGAGTCAATCATTTTGTAAAATATAAGCAAAAAGGGTTCAGCTTTATTTTTGGTAAAAAAGGAGGCATTGATTTTTATAAAACAATCAGGCAATTCCAGTCGAAAAGATTTTTAAATGAAATTAAAAATCTACCGGTAGAAAATTATGACCTGGTGATCAATGACTTTGAACCAGTGAGTGCATGGGCCTGTAAAATAAAAAATGTACCCTGTGTAGCGATGAGTCATCAATATGCAGTACTGCACCATCAATCACCCAAGCCTGCAAAGGCAGACCCATTTGCATGGATGGTTTTGAAATACTATGCCCCTTGCAAAACGGGGGTAGGTTTTCATTTTAAGCAATTCGCCGATAATATTTATACACCTGTTATCCGAAAAGCCGTTCGTGAAGCAACGATCACCAACCTTGGCCATTATACGGTGTATTTGCCCGCATATGACGATAAGAAATTAATTGCCTTCTTTTCAAATTTTAAAGGAGTGCAATGGCAAATATTTTCAAAGCATACCAAAAAATCTTATGTAGAAAATAACTGTAGTATTCAACCGGTGAGTGCCGATGAATTTACGGAAAGCTTTACATCCTGCGAAGGCATTCTTTGCGGGGCCGGGTTTGAAGCACCTGCGGAGGCGTTATACATGGGAAAGAAGTTACTGATTATCCCAATGAAACATCAGTATGAGCAACATTGCAATGCAGCCGGGGCCGCTGAATTGGGTGTTCCTGTTATCAAAAAATTAAAGAAAAAATACATCCACCTGGTGGATAGCTGGCTCAATGACGATAAACGGATACAGGTGAGTTATGATGATGACACCAATAAAATAATAGACCGGGTTTTATCAATGGCTTCGTTATCTGAAGAAACGATCGGGCATAATAAGCGGTTGTCAAAGGATATGCCGATGGTGGCTCAATGGGTGTGAATATAAATTCAGGGATTGCAGAAAAACCACCTGGCCAATCCCCTTCCACCTGATCAGAATCAGTTCAGTTTACCGTTTATACAGAACTACTTCCTGAATGAATTAATCAATTCTTTTGCCTCCGGCGACAGAGCGGTGGCCACTGTTTTCCCGTATTGTAAAAAACTAAAGTTCATGCAATCATCCCCACTCATTCTAAAATCGATGTCCTGGATCACCTTGTTCATTTTAAAAAAATGCAAGGAGCCATCGTACCCACATTTGTAATTCGCCTTCACAGATCGTTCAGCAACCAGGTTGGCAAGTTGTTCAAGCTGTTGTTTGTCCCTGATGATTTCAATTGCTACCACCGTGTCCATAGTTCCATCACCCTTAAAATAATTAATGGCAACACTATCTGAATTCGCTATGCGCTTTCTTATTTCCGTATTGGATTTGCTGCAGGATGACAAAGCAATTAAAGCACCCACTACCATACATAGATTTTTCATGGCGCAAATGTACATCGTTTCAGTTTGCAGCTAAAACAATAAAGCCCAATTATACTGCGCATTGGATAAAAAAAGTAAAGTATTTTTTTCTATGAACCCGGCAGCATCAGGCGCAGCACTCCGTCCTGTGCCCCTTGTTACTAAGCTTACCGATTCAGAAACCATTCAAAAATACGTATCTAACAAGCCCTTTTTTTATCTGTAAAATAACCAATAGCACTACTATACAGCTAATGACATGGATCTGCTACAAACCCTGCTGTTAACGGGTTGCAATGAATATACTTCAATTTTTAATTGAACATTTCTTCCAAGTACAGTCCTCAACGAGCTTAAGCAGAGCCGAGGACGTTGTGTGTACCAGGATTATTCTTTGCTTTTATTAAATTCCTCTCCTTTCATCCGATTTGTATCGGATTCCATAAAGTTGGTAACACGATATCGCTCCGTATTACGCAACGTCCCTGGCAAACACACGGGCTAGAGAGGAGACGGTACTGCAAAGGAAGCCGAGGACGTTGTATGTATCAGGATTACTCTTTGCTTTTATTGAATTCCTCATCTTTCATCCGATTTGTATCGGATTCCATAAAGTTGGTAACACAATAAATGCCTTGCACAACTGTTAAATAAAAACTTATCAGTGGTTGCCAGCCATTCGCCAGCTCTTTTATCTTCGCCAGCAAGTGCTGCTGCTGCAAAGGCAAGGGAAGCCATATTTGATTGGCCATGATTTTGAAGAAACTGGGTACTCCACCATATTCGCTCATTTGAAATTCGATACGCTTGATTAGCTGCCTCCCGGCCTAATCTTTCTGCCACAATAGTTCGCTCAGTTGGTGAAAGCACTGGGTACATCCAATCGTACCCCAATGCAAGCCCCTGGATATAGTGTGCAGGCACCAGGTAGATAAGGCCCTCATCAGTAGCCCAAGTCTCATCTGATGCAATTCTCAATAGTTGTTTTTTTGCAATATCCTTTAGGTCATCTCTGCCCGTCATCAGCCAGGCAAAAG
>JBBQTL010000044.1:0-29093 GCA_038213285.1 Chitinophagales bacterium | reverse complement strand
TAAGAAACGTAATATTCCAACACTTGGAAAATTTGCAAATGTTGAAGTAGGAATAACTACAGGCTCAAATGATTTTTTCACAGTTCCATTGACAACAATTGAAGAGTACGATTTACAAGATTATGCAAGACCAATGGTTGGTAGAAGCGTTCAGGTAAACAGCGTAATTTTTACAGAAAAAGATTGGAAGAATAATAAATTTTCAAAAGCAAAAGCACACCTTTTAGTTTTCCCTGAAAGCAAAAATTTGAATAAAAAAAATGGTGCAGTAAAATACATTGCACACGGAGAAAGTTTAGGAATTCACAAAGGCTACAAGACGGGAATTCGCAATGATTGGTTTGTCGTTCCTTCCCTTAAAATTTCTGATGCTTTGTTTATTAGACGCAACAATCTTTATCCGAGACTAATAATTAATGAAGCAGAGGCATATACAACAGACACAATGCACCGTGTTTTTGTAAAGCCTGACACTGACATCAAAGCCTTGACAGCAAGCTATTATAACTCACTTTCACTTGCATTTACAGAAGTTTCAGGGCGAAGCCACGGAGGTGGAGTTTTAGAATTAATGCCAAACGAAGCAGAAAGAGTTTTACTTCCTTATCACAAGGACAACGCTTTATTACTTCTTGAAATTGATAAACTAATTCGAGACAAAACAAATATCGAAGAGGTTTTAAAAATCACAAACCAAATAATTTTAAAAGAGCGTTTCGGTTTGACACAGAAAGAAATTAAGTTAGCACATAGCATTTGGAAAAAACTATCTTCCAGACGACTAAATAGAGGCAAGTAGTTTCACTAACAGACACATTACGACAGCTCACAAAGAAGGGTATGCAGCTTACATGGGGTTTGGCAATATTGGGGCAGGGCGTTGTAATTTTCATCATTAGCAACATGGCAGCAGTTGTTCGGGCAAGACAAACATCGGTGGGCTTTCGGTTGTTATCTTGTACATTAGTTTTTAAATCGGCTTCAGTTCCGGGGCTTAACCAACAATGAATCCCCCTCCGGTAGCAATACTTGAACGATGTGTGTAACCTTACAACGTAGCACTAATTAAAATCTAGCAAAATGAATGCAGCAATTAGACAAGGAAACTCTGCAGGAAGTAATCCTTTGTTCAATTGGGACGGAAAGAACCTTCGACAGGGAAATTCTACTGGTAGTACACCAATTTGTAATTATGATGGTAAAAATGTGCGGTCGAACAACTCAAGTGGCAGTAATCTTTTATTTAATTGGGACGGTAGATATCTGCGACAAGGCAATTCTACAGGAAGCACTCCCTTTTACAACTTTGAAGGAAAAAATATCAGACAAGGTAATTCAACTGGTAGTACACCTTTGTTTAACTGGGACGGGAAAAACATGCGGCAAGGAAACTCAACAGGTAGCACTCCTATTTTTAATCTTGAAGGTCTTATCCCAATTCCGATATTAATAATTGTTGCGACTGGTATAATCTAAATTTATGTATCAGCATTTAATGCTTGCTTTTGGCGAAACCTATACAGGAAATTTTCCTTTAATTCTTGTGGTGGGCAGAGAACCCAGCAATGAAACTATAAGTGACAATTCCCCTGGCTTCTACGTTTTTGAAACGAAAGAACATAGAAGATGTGCCTTTTGGAATACTTCATTTAAACTGCTCGGAGAGTTTAATGGATTGACAACCCGAGAAATGAAACAGAAGTTTCTTGAAGTTGGTTCTTCTCCGATAGTTTTTACTGACGCTTCGGCACAAGGAATACCAAATAAAGTAACAACTAAAGAAACGATAAGGCACCAATTAGTTAAAGAAAACTTTTATGATCAAGTTGATACAATTTTCGCAAATGAAGATATTTTAAAGAGAGTTAAATTGATTTTTCTTTCGGGACTCTCAAGTCCTGTTTATAATGATTTTAAGCAGAAAATAAATCAACGAGCGTTAATGAGTAATATCCCAATCAAGGAGATTTCATTTCTAATTGGTTATAACTATAAAAAAATTATGACTGAAATATCACAAAGTGAAATCAACATTTTGCAAAACGTTTACTTATCATACGACAAAAAAAGGCTACACACAATCGAATAAGGAAGGGGAATTTCACCCTAACTTCCTCACCGAATCGTACTTGAACCTCTCAATTCCGATAGCTATCGTAACAGATCTTCAGATATAGACTTACCATACTTGGTATGCAACTACCAATTTAATAATAGCAGAAGAACCGGGACAACCTTGATGAAAAAAAACGCCACACAACAATGCAGCCACCTTCCACTTTGAATTGCCATAAGTAACTTTCTTTCTATTTTAGCCTGGCAGATATTGAATTCAGCAAAACGATAACAGGTTCCCGTTTCACTAAAAATGTTAAATCAATCTTTCCAGCATCACCTGCATCCCCTTCCTGCCCGGCTTTAATAAATTTCCCAAACAAAAAAAGCTAAACAAATACCTACATTTGACAACGTCAATATTAGATCTATATGGCTGAATCTTTAAACTCCCCTGGTAAAGCAGGTAACAGCATCTACGATGTGATAATCGTGGGTGCAGGCTTATCAGGTATCGGTACAGCTTACTGGCTGCAGGATAAATGCCCCAATAAAACCTATGCCATTCTTGAAGCAAGAGAAGCATTGGGCGGCACATGGGATCTGTTCCGTTACCCGGGTATACGCTCCGATTCTGACATGTTCACTTTCGGCTATCGGTTCAAGCCCTGGAAAGATCCAAAGTCATTGTCGGACGGAGATTCCATTTTACAGTATCTCCAGGAGGCGGCGACTGAAAACGGAATTGACAAAAAGATTTGTTACGAACACAAAGTATTATCTGCAGGTTGGTCAGGCAAAGAAATGTGTTGGACACTGGAAGTACAATCATCAAAGGAAACCAGGCGAATTCGATGTCACTTCTTATACATGTGCAGCGGGTATTACAGTTATGAAGAAGCGCACCGGCCCAGTTTTTGCGGGGAAGAAAATTTCAAAGGCAGGATTGTATTGCCGCAGTTTTGGCCTGAAGATCTTGAATATAATAATAAACAAATTGTGATTGTAGGAAGTGGTGCGACAGCTGTAACCCTTGTACCCGCTATGGCAGAAAGAGCCAGTCATGTAACGATGTTGCAGCGGTCGCCGACTTACATTATGAACCTGCCCGATAAAAATAAATTATTCATTGGACTGAAGAAATGGCTGCCGGGTAATTTGGCTTTCAATATTACCCGGTGGCGAAATCTTTTGTTAGGCATGGCGTCATATCAATTGTTACGTGCGTTTCCCACCGGCACAAAGCGCTTTCTCATAAATACGGTTTCGAAACAGTTGGAACCTGGTTACGATGTGGAAAAACACTTCAATCCCCGGTACAATCCGTGGGATCAAAGGCTTTGCGTGGTGCCTGACGGAGATCTTTTTAAAGCCATCCGAAAGGGCAAAGCTTCGGTAGTTACAGATGAAATAGCGCATTTAACCGAAAAAGGGATACAGTTGAAATCGGGACAGCACATTGAAGCAGATATCATCGTGCTTGCCACCGGCTTAAAAATCAAACTACTGGGAGGAGCCGGGTTGACGGTAAATGAAAAGGTGGTCAATATGAATGATGCTGTTCTTTACAAAGGAATGATGATCAGTGACGTCCCCAATCTTGCCATCGCTTTTGGTTATACCAATGCTTCATGGACCTTAAAAGCAGACCTCACCGCCAACTATGTCTGCCGGCTTCTGCGATATATGGATAGAAAAGGATATTCAGTTGTAATGCCGGGAAGGCAAGACAACGTACAAACAAAACCGTTTATCAATTTCACGTCAGGTTATGTTCAACGTGCCGGCAATGCCCTGCCACAGCAAGGTTCACGCAAACCCTGGCGTGTATACCAAAGCTATTTGATGGACATGATAACGATTCGTTTTGGCCGGATAAAAGACAATGTTTTGCAATTTGATCCTAAACAGTCAAAGTCATGAATGTACAAAACAAAACAGCACTGATTACCGGGGCAGGCAGTGGAATAGGAAGGGCAATCGCTTTGTCATTGGCCAAAAGAGGATGCCACCTGGCATTGGCAGATATAAATAGTTCAGGGTTGAAAGCAACCGCCGAACAAGTTAGCAGCTATGATATTAAAGTAAGTCAGCACCAGCTTGATATACGAGACAGGAATGCCGTAAATGCTTTACCGACAGCGTTAACCGACTTTCATGGCGGTATCGATATTTTAATTAATAATGCAGGCATTGCTGCAGGCGGAACGTTTTTAGAAATGAGTGAAGCAATTTTTGACCAGGTGATCGACACCAATTTCAATGCGATGGTTCGGATCACACGGGCATTTTTGCCATACCTGCGGGAGAGAAAAGAAGCACGCATTGTAAATATTTCCAGCATTTTCGGGATGATATCGCCCACCGAACAGACGGCATATTCCGCCAGTAAATTTGCCGTGCGTGGCTTTTCAAATTCATTGCGTCACGAGTTGGCGCACAGCAATATTGGAGTTACAGTGGTTCATCCCGGCGGTGTTGCTACAAATATTGCCAGGAACGCACTTCTTTCCAAACCAATTAAAAAAGCAGACATGCTGCAAAGATTGGCGAACCAGGAGAAAACTCTAAGTATGCCGCCCGAAAAAGCCGGAGAGATAATCGTAAAGGCCATCGGCAACAACAAAGCCAGGGTATTGGTGGGAGCAGATGCCAAAATGATTTCGATCATGGAGCGCTTGATGCCGGTGCATTATTGGAAAGTAATGAAGGTATTGGCAAAATTGATGGGTGTTTATCCCTGAGACTTGTCTTTTCACTACAGGCAGTGCACTCTTGAACAATAAACCATTTTGCAACCAATATTGAATCGGTTGGGCCGCTTCGGTGACTGAACATTTAAAGATTTAGCAAGAACACTGATTCATATTATGAATGTTTGGATTCGCTAAATAAAACGTTTATATTGGATGGGCGAATGGCTTTACCAATTCAACAATACAAAAAGGGATAATGATGATCAATGAAAATTACTTGGTTATAAATTAGCGTTGTGGATGATCACGTAAATACCAACGTTGCCTGCAAGTTTAACGCAACACAAATATAAATTAATGCGACATTCCATTGACGAAATATGCTTTGTAACTATTTCTTCAAATTTTCCTTCAAAAAAACTATACCATTTGTATCACTCAATAAAAAAAACAATATGTACGACCTTCCAGATTACAAAGAAAAAAATGACAAAGTAATTAAACAATTTGTAGACGATAATCCGTTTGCCTTTTTATCAGGTTGCGATAAAGACAATAAACCTGTTGCAACACAAATTCCAGTATTTATTGAAGAAGAAAATGGAAAACAAATATTGAGAGGACACATAATGAAAAACACCGACCACCACCAAGCATTTTTGTATAACCCAAATGTGTTAGTGGTTTTTACAGGACATCACACCTATGTTAGTGCTACTTGGTACAGCAACCCAAACATAGCTTCTACTTGGAACTATATGTCAGTACACGCCAAAGGTGTTATTAAGTTTTTAGATGACATAGCGCTGGTAGATATACTTAGAAAGACCACACTACATTTCGAAAACTATAATAAACAATCAACCACGTATTTTGACAATGTTGATGAAGCTTTTAAGCAAAAATTTATGAAAGCAATTGTAGCTTTTCAAATTGAAGTAACATCATTAGAACACGTTTTCAAATTGAGCCAAGACAGAGATGCTGAGAGCTATAAAAGTATTAAAGAGAAACTAACACAACAAGGAGGATGCGGACAAATAATTGCTAATGAAATGGAAAAACGAACTAAAGAATTGTTTCCTGACAATACAAACTAAGGAATTGTGAAACCTTTCGTTTGACAATTCAAATTTGATAGAAGAAAAACAGCAACTATCAAAGCATTGCCAAAGTCAGGGCAGAGCATTGGAACGTCGGCTGCAAATCACTCTCAGCTTTAGTCCGGGCAGGATGGTTTCAATTTAGTTTTTGTTCTTAACTTGTACTGTATATTTTCATCCGAGCTATCGGATTTGGCCTTGGTTCCGTGCAAGACCAGCAACAAATCACTCACCCTTCAGCAATGCAAAACGTTAGCGGCTATATTTATGGAACAGTATTTTACTTTTGGAATTATTCTTTTGATAGCTCTTGGTTCTACCTGGCAATATGTTAGGCAGAAGACATTATCTCAAAGAGTTATCGTTGCAGATTATTCACTAAAGCAATTACATTTTCCAGTAAAGTGGACTAAATTTATTTTGCCTGCACTTATTTTAGTTGCAGGACTTTACGGAGACATAAGTGTGTTTTTAGTTTTAACTGCTGCATTGCTCTCTGTTTCAACAATAGTAGAATGGCTGTTGAATTCAAAATACGAGTATAAACCTTTTATAATTCAGGGTAACATTCTAATTATGAATGAATATAAAATCAAAGAATTCAACCTAGAACAATTGGCTGGCATTGTCTTTCTGCCTTTTGTCGACTCGTTAAAATTAAAGTTTATGGATGGAAAATCGCTCTCAATTCACAGACCTGATTTTCAAAAAGAATATTTGACAACATTTTTAAGTATAGCGATTGGAAAAAGCAAATTGTCTGTAGCAATATCCGAAGATGCAAAATCAAAACTTTTAATCTCTGAGGCAACTTCAGTGTAATACTTCCGCTAACAATCCATTGCCAAAGTCAGGGTGGAACTTTGGAACATAGGCTGCAAATCACTGTCAGCAGTGGTTCGGCTTGGACCGCTTCAATTTAGCTTTAGTTCTTAACTCGTGCTTTATTTTTTCATCCGATAGCTATCGGATTTGGCTTTGGTTACGGGCATGACCTGCAATGAATTCCCTAACCTTCTGCAATTTAAAACATTAGGCACAAGGCTACTGAAACACTCCAATACTCGCAAAGTCTAACTTTACGACTAAAAAAAACTGTAGTTTTACGCTGTGAAACAAAGATTATATATTGACACTTCTGTTTTTTGGAGGATACTTTGATATAGAATTTGAGGATTTTACCATTCCTCTTTTTGACAGAATTAAAGAAGGAGAATTTACATTGCTTTTTTCCAGTGTAACACAAGATGAACTTGAAAATGCACCTATAAATGTGAAGGAATTTGTTCAACATTTAAGAGTAGAACAAACTGAATTTTTGGAAATTACCGATGAAACGGTAGAACTGGCGAATGAATATATTTCCGAAAAAGTAGTTGGTAGTACAAGTTATGCAGACTGTTTGCATATCGCTTTAGCAATAATAAATCGTGCTGATTATTTGATAAGTTGGAACTTTAAACATATTGTAAATGTTGAAAGAATTCGTGGCTATAATTCTATCAATCTAAAAATGGGTTATAAGCAATTAGAAATTCGTTCACCAAGAGATTTTACAAAATATGAAGACGACTGAAAAACAATTTGACGCTGTGAAATATGTGCGTCAACAAAGAGACAAGTTAAGCGACAAGTTATCCCAAATGACTAAAACTGAAATTGTTGAATATTTTAGGAAGAAGAAATTGGAGTCGCAAATAAAGCCCTGTGCCTAACAGTGCGGTTTGGCAACATGGCGGGGCGACGTCCGCGGCGGCGGATCAGCTTTTCGTTCGTTAATCGGCTTTAATTTCAGCCGACAAATAAATCCAGGCAACGGAATAAACCATGAGCTTTTATTTATAAATTTAGCTTCGGTTACGGGCTATCAATTTTCAAATACCGTCACCTCGCCAAGCCGTACCATTGTGTTCTAAGCACTTTGCCAGTCTGATAATTTAAACAATTGTCATCCTGTATTCTTAACCTATAGGTAAAAATAAATGCGTATGAAACAAAAATTTTTATGTAAAACAAAAACAGTATTAATTACTTCTTTCCTGTTTTCTGTTTTTTTTACTACACAAGCTCAAACTTCAAAAACAGAAATATTGTGGGACAATTATGGAGTGCCGCATATATATGGCACGTCTGTTAAAGAGATGTATTATGCCTACGGCTGGTCGCAGATGCAAAGCCATGCAAATTTAATTTTGAGATTGTATGGGCAGGCCAGGGGCAGGGCAGCAGAGTACTGGGGCAAGGATTATACCAGCTCTGATAAACAAATCCATCTTTTTAATTTACCTGAGCTGGCCCGGAAGAAATATGCCGTTCAAAAAGCGGAATACAAATCTTACCTGGATGGTTTTGTAATGGGATTAAATGCTTATGCCAGGGCGCACCCGGGCGACATAGGAAAAGAATTTCAGCAGGTGCTGCCAGTAACCGTATATGATATTTTAGCACATAGTAACAGGGTAATCAATCTTATATTTTTAGCGGGCGGGGATATAGGCACCAGCCAGCAATTAATAACACCAGGGTCTAATTCTATAGCCATTAACCCCTCAAGATCCGAATCAAAGAATGCCCTCCTACTCACCAATCCGCATTTGCCCTGGCAAGATTTTTTTACATTTTATGAAGCCCATTTAAATGCACCAGGCTTTAGTGCGTATGGCGTTTCATTGGTGGGACTTCCGACATTGAATATAGCTTTCAACCAAAACCTGGGATGGACACACACAGTTAATACTATCGACGCAAGTGACCGGTACGAACTTTCACTTAAGGATGATGGCTATTTGCTTGACGGGAAAACAGTTTCATTTGAAAAAAAAGACGTCACCATAAAAGTCCGCCAGGGTGATGGAACAATAACGGAAGAAAAGAATACATTTAAATATTCCAAACATGGACCAGTTATAGGAGATAAAAATGGTAAAGCATACGCTGTTCGAATTGCCGGACTCGAAAACAGTTTGGGAGAAGAACAATATCATAAAATGGCAAAAGCAAAAAATTTTGCAGAGTTTGAAACTGCTGTAAAAATGATGCAACTTCCCATGTTCAATATCGTATACGCTGATAATGCGGGCACTATAATGTACCTGTTTAATGGAAATGTTCCGGTAAGAACGGAAGGCGACTGGAACTTTTGGAACGGTACAGTAAACGGCACATCATCAAAATATATCTGGAACAAAATCCATCCTTACCAGGATCTGCCTAAGCTGGTTAATCCTTCCACTGGCTTTGTACAAAATGCGAATGATCCTCCCTGGACCTGTACCTATCCGGTTGCTTTGGATCCTAAAAAGTATCCCGCATATATGTCCCCGGTTTATATGGGATTACGTCCTCAACATGCAGTAAAAATGATAAAAGCTGATGCCGCTATCAGTTTTAATGATTTAATTGATATTAAGTTAAATACTGAACTGGAGGGTGCCGTAAGGTTTTTAGATGATTTGCTGGCAGCCGTTGAGCAATATCCCGACAGCATGGCTGTTAAACCTGCGGCCGTTTTAAAAGCCTGGGATAAATCAGCAAATGCAGATAGCAAGGGTGCAATTTTATTTGAGAAATGGTTTTTTAAATTGAATGGTGGTATGATTGCCAGGCCGTGGAGTTTAGCAGCGCCCATTACAACACCGGATGGTTTAAAAGAACCTAAAAAGTTGGTGGCATTACTTGTTGAAGCAGGAGAAGAGGTAATAAAGAAATATGGTTCGCTTGATGTGGCTTATGGTGATGTAAACAGGTTCAGGACGGGTAATGTTGATTACCCGGGCAATGGAGGATCGGATGATTTGGGAGCCTTTAGAGTAATATATTTTAGAGAGGATAACGACAAAAAAAATACCGCTGATGCCGGGGATTCTTATGTTGCGATAACAGAATTTGGAAAAAAGGTGAAGGCAAGCGTTTTATTAAGTTATGGCAACTCATCACAAGCGGGAAACAAACATGCTGGCGATCAGTTTCAATTATTATCTCAAAAAAAACTACGCCCTGCTCTATTAGAAAAAAGCGATGTTTTAAAAAATCTTGAGAAAAAAGAAAACATCACCAGCTTATCAAACAATAGGTAGTGTAAGGAACGCAGAAAAAAAGTAATCCAAAATAAATTATTTACAGGCTTGTATGTCGGGGCTTGACAGAACACCATTCAGATCTTTACCGGGGATCAGCTTCTTTTCTTTCAGGTTTCTCTTTTAAAACAATCATTACAAATCAAAATAAAAAAACAATAAAGATGAAAAAAGTAACCGGCATTGGTGGCGTTTTTTTTAAATGCAAAGACCCCAAAAAAATGACAGAATGGTATCAAAATCATCTTGGGTTAAACACCGATCAATATGGGGCAACATTTGAGTGGTATGAAGGTGCAGACAGCACAAAGAAAGCACAAACTCAATGGACTCCGTTTCCAGAATCGACAAAATACTTTGAACCTTCCACAAAGGATTTTATGATCAACTATAGGGTTGAAAACCTGGAAGCGCTTGTTGAAGAATTAAAAATGAACGGTGTAACCATTGTGGACACGATTGAAACTTACGACTACGGAAAATTCATCCATATCCTCGATGCAGAAGAAAACAAAATTCAATTATGGGAACCCATAGATTGAGTTTGAAAAAATAGTTGTTGGAGGAAGCATTCCTGAACCGGGACATTTTATTTGGACAGCCGGGTGGGAAGAGTTTTATCGTGCTATCCAAATTATAGCTTTTGAAATACCCTGTGGGCGTGGAGACACCCGCCCAGGGAATAATACCCAGGCTAATGTAGCTTCCAGCCTGCAACAATTATATATATACCAATGTTACCTATCTGATAGCCAATCGAATACAATTTTGAATTTTCAGAGTCAAGCTCCCCTCTCCTTGGGAGATGGGCTGGGGGTGAGGTCAAACGGGCGGCGAAATAAGCGGATATTTTATAACCTGTAAAACTCCCTTTTAAAAAAAGTGAATACTGTTTTTGTTTCGCCGCCGGAGCAGGATGAATTTGGAACGCACCCGTTATACTAAACGACAATCTTTATTTATAAATTTAGTTTTAATTCCGGCCGAACCACTGCTAACCACCCAAAGCCCGACGCGTTAGCCGTGACCTTAATATACAAACACATCACATGGGAAAATTAGCAATAATCAAAACTAAACCAACTTCTTCAAGTGTAGAAGATTTCATTAATAGTATTGCAGATGGGCAAAAACGAAAAGACAGTTTCGTTATTCTTAAATGGATGGAGAAAGCTGTAAAAGAAAAGCCAAAAATGTGGGGTAATTCAATGATAGGTTTCGGGGATGTAAGGTATAAGAGCACGGCAACCGGCAGAGAAGTTGATTGGTTTAAAATTGGGTTTTTCGCCTCGTACAGCCAAGTTATCACTACACCTGATGGATCTTCGGCAACATGATGACGCGATGAAAGAATTGGGTAAATTCAAGACAGGTGCCGGATGTCTTTACATCAATTAACTGGAGGATGTTGATATAAAAATCCTGGAAAAGATGATTGTTGCAGCAGCAAAGTAAAATAATGAATTTCGTCAATGCTTCAATGGCTGCTGGCAATAAAAACTTTCAAAAGAAGCAAAAATTATTAACACTGTTATTGGATAAGGAAAAAATTGAAAGGCCTTACAAGGGCAGATGGATTACAAAAAGGGCGCATGCTAATTTCCTTGAACAAACGGATTGCAAAACTCAAATGCAATCATTCTAAAATAAAAGATTTCATCAGGCAAACATTGTATCCATTTAACAAACCCTTTTGATAATAATGTAGAAATAGACGAATGCAGCGAAAGTTAGTACAGACTTTGCCAAACCAGCCAATTACTGCAGCATTTGCTCCTTTTAATACAAACCTATTTTAACTACCAAAACTATATAGTAGATTTCAGAATTAAAAATAATCCTTATGACATCACGTAGGTCGTTCTTAAAAGAAAGTTCCATAGTATTGGCAGGCACTTTACTAAGTGCAAAAACTGCGCACTCCTTTTTTACATTCAAGCCTAAGCATGTTATAATCCTGGGTGCCGGTTTTGCTGGTTTGGCTGCTGCCAATGCATTCGTAAAGAAAGGCATTAAAGTAACTGTGTTGGAAGCCCGAAATCGCATTGGTGGCAGGGTGTATTCTTACAATGTTCCTGGTGAAGATTTAGTAGTAGAATTGGGCGCCGAATGGGTGGGTGACTCACATACCCGGATAAAAGAACTGTGCCAGGAGTATAAATTAGAATTGATGAACAATCAATTTGAAACACACCTGGTTTATAAAGGAAAATATTCGGCTAAGGGCCAGTGGAATTATTCTGATGACTGGAATACAAAATGGAAAACTATTTTGGGGAAATATGAGGGCATGACAGGGACGCAAAAAAGACAAATAGATAGCTATGATTGGTGGCGTTACCTGGTAAACAATGGCTGCGACGGACGTGATCTTGATATTAGGGAGTTATTAGACAGTACTGATTTTGGAGAAAGTATCCGTCATGTATCAGCCTATGCTGCGCTGGCAGAATATGCAGAAAGCAGCGAGAAAAATGAAATGGATTTTAAGATAAAAGGCGGCAATGCGAAGTTGGCCGAAAAACTGGCGGAAGCAGTGGGAGAAAAAAATATTTTGCTCAATCATTTTGTAAGCAAGATAGATCAAAGAGGCGCCACGGTAAAAGTATTTTGTAAAAACGGCGCCACATTTACCGCAGATAAAGTGATCTGTACATTACCTGCTTTTTCTATTAACAAGGTGGAATGGTTACCTGCTTTGCCCCCGGAAAAAGATAGTGCAATCAAATCTTTACAGTATGCCAGGATCAATAAGCATCCGGTGTTGTTCAATGAAAAGTTTTGGCCTGAAGATTTTGATATGGTAACAGATTTGCCCGCACATTATTTTTACAATGCCGCCAAAAATCAACCAGGAGCAAAAGGGGTTTTAATGTCGTATACTATTGGAGATAAAGCTGCGGTGATCGCCAACCAGGATGATGCTTTTCATACTTCCATCATCAAACAGGCACTGCAACCTGCTTTTGGAGATGTTCAAAATAAAATTCTGAGTCATACAAATTATTATTGGGGTAATGATGAATTTTCGAGAGGCGCCTATGCGCTGTACCAGCCAGGGCAGTGGTTTACCATTATGCCTGTGTTAAAAAAGCCATTCTTGCATACGCATTTTGCCGGTGAACATTTGGCAGACTGGCAGGGCTTTATGGAAGGTGCATTGGTTACAGGTGAAGAAGCAGCGAAGGTGGCTGGAGGTTGATGTTAATTGCAATTTAGACGCAGATGAATCTGACTTTGACATTTTGATTGCGGCCACTGCTGTGGCAAACGATATGATTATGGTAACAAACAATGCTTCCCATTCAAACAAGATTAACAATATCATAATCGAAGATTGGACGACTCTTTTCGCAAAGTAAAAAAGCACAGCACACAATATAGGCAACCTACGGGACTGCGCCTCTATAATAATTATATTTCCAGGGAATAAAAAATGCTTATTTAATTATTGATGTTTTGGATTGGCTGAATAAAACGTTTAAATTGGGTTGCATACCGGCTTTAGGCAACTCAACAATACAAAAATGGATAATGATCATCCTTGAAAACTATTTAGTTATAAGGTTTGAGTGTTGCGGCTGATTGCATAAATGCAAATCGTTGCAGGTAATGTAAAAAAACACAAATTATAGTTATGAAAAAAATTATTTTCGTCGGGACACTTTCAATGTTTTTAATTTTCAGCGCCGAAAATTTACAAGCTCAAAATATGGAAAAAATGCAGTGGTTTAATCAGCCAAAAAAATGGAGTGTAGAGAATCAAAAGCTAACAATGTTTGTTACACCACATACAGACTATTGGCGTTTAACACACTATGGATTTACAGTTGATGATGGTCCATTCTATTATGAAATGTTAGGAGGAGAATTTGAAGTGAAAGTGAAAATAACGGGTGACTATAAAACCCGTTTTGACCAAATGGGAGTTATGTTGAGGATTGATGAAAAAATTTGGATTAAAACAGGTGTTGAATTTGTTAATGACAAAATCAATATCAGTACAGTTGTAACCAATGATAAAAGCGATTGGAGCGTAATTGAATTACAAAATAAACCAAATTTTATTTGGCTTAAAGCAACACGCAAATTAGATGCAGTAGAAATTTTTTACTCTTTTGATGACAAATTTTATACGATGATGCGTTTAGCTTATTTTCCCGATAATAAACCAGTAATGACAGGAATGGTTGCAGCTTCACCCGATGGGGAAGGGTTCAATGCCGTTTTTGAAAATTTTAAAATTACACACCTTCCAGATTCAAGAAGATTAAAATGGCTCGAAAATAATAAGTAAATATGGAGACTGAAAAAGAGAAAATGCTTTCGGGGAAACCTTACCAAGCATTTGGAATGGAACTTTTTGCAGAAAGACAGTATGCAAAAGAATTAATTTTTGATTTTAATGCACTTCGTCCATCAGAGATAGAGAAACGAAATAATATCATTAAGCAATTATTTGGACAAGCACTAGAACCATTTTTCATCGAGCCACCTTTTAGATGTGATTATGGTTATAACATTTCTATAGGTACCAACTTTTATTCAAACTACAATTTGACAATTTTAGATTGTGCAAAAGTAACTATTGGTACCAATGTTTTTATTGCCCCGAATGTGAGTTTATTTACAGCAGGACACCCATTACATTTTGAACCAAGAAACCAAGAATTTGAACACGCATTTCCTATTTCAATTGGAAACAATGTTTGGATTGGTGGAAACGTTGTCATAAACCCAGGCATTACAATCGGCGACAATTCTGTTATAGGTGCAGGAAGTATTGTAACCAAAAATATTCCAAACAACGTTATCGCATTTGGGAATCCATGCAGAATAATAAGAAATATCACAGAAGACGATAAAAGCTTTTATTTCAAAAAACTTGGCATCAGATAAAATACATTACCGCCGACACTGCTTTGCCAAAAGTTAGGGCGGGATATTGGAACATAGGCTGCTGTTCGCTATCAGCTTTGGTTCCGGCATAACAATTTCAATTTAGCTTTTGTTGATATCTTGTGCTTTATATTTTCATCCGAGCTATCGGATTTGGCTTGGGGTCGGGCAGTACCAGCAACAAATTCCCTAACCTTCGGCAATGCAAAACGTGAATGCCAAGTGTAGAAAACCGGCCAACATCAAACTTCAAAATTGGCAATATAAAAATGAGAGCAATTATAAATACAGCATACGGACCACCAGAAGTTGTTAAATTAATGGAGGTTGACAAACCTTTACCAAAAGACAACGAGGTGCTAATAAAAGTGTATGCCACTACTGTAAACCGCACCGACTGTGGATTTCGCAGTGCTGAGTATTTTATAAGCAGATTTTTCAGTGGACTATTCAGACCAAAAAATAAAACGCTTGGAAACGAGTTTGCCGGGGAAATTGAAACAGTTGGCAAAAACGTAACATCATTTAAGATTGGAAATAAGGTATTTGGTTATAACGACACAAAGTTTGGAGCCCATGCCGAATTTATGACTATGGCAGAGGATGAAGCCATAACAACAATGCCAGGTAATTTAACTTACGAGGAGGCAGCAGCAATAACTGAAGGTGGTCACTACGCCCTGGGCAATATAAGAGCTGCAAAAATTAAGAGTGGTCAAAAAATTCTGATTAATGGTGCAACAGGTGCTATTGGTTCAGCAGCAGTGCAACTGGTAAAATACTTTGGTGCAGAGGTGACAGCAGTATGCGATACTAAAAATGTAGCACTTGTAAAGTCATTGGGAGCTGACGCGGTAATTGATTACACTCAACAAGACTTTACAAAAATTAGCCAGACGTTTGATGTAGTGTTTGATGCTGTTGGTAAAAGTTCATTCCGGCAATGCAAACCATTACTCAATAAAGGCGGAATATACATGTCAACAGAACTTGGCAAAAACGCTGAAAATATATTTTTAGCACTTATAACCCCACTATTTGGCGGCAAAAAAGTATTATTCCCTATTCCAACAGTCAGTAAAAAAGATGTTGTTTTTTTAAAAAAAATAGTGGAAAGTAATAAGTATAAACCTGTTATTGACAGAAGATACACATTAGAACAAATTGTTGAGGCATACAAGTTTGTGGAAACAGGATTAAAAACTGGTAATGTAATAATTACCTTGACCTAATGAATAGAAAAGAAACACCAGCCACTAAAATGGCTTTGCCAAAAATTATCTAATGTGCTCCTAGCAGATGCAACTTTCTGTGAACAATTAGTGAGAAATGAGAAGCGAACTTACCTGTTTATTGTAAAAGTGGATAGTAGAAATTTTTCTCAACGGTTAAAAAAAAAGAAAAATTATTTACGCTGTAGATATTATTTCAACTGGTAAGCTGCTACTTTATTATTGAAAAAAGTAGGTACATACATGATATTCTTTGCCCTGTCAAAGCCAATATCTGCTGTGTTTATCTTTTGCTCCCTGGTATCCAGCAACACTGTTTTGCTACCGTCTTTTTTAATGTGATAAACAATACCATTCCAGCAGGATACAATAAAATCTTTGTTATTGGTCAGTTCAATACCGTCACTGCTTTCATCCATACCGGTTGCAATTACGGAGAGTTTTTTATTCTTGTCTGCTTTATAAAGGGTATCCTTTACAGCAAGGTATAAATCATTTCCATCGGCAAATAAGCCATTGATGCTAACCTTATTTTCCAGGTATGTGCTTACCTCAGATTTTTTTACCTGGTGTACTTTCCCGGTGTGCGAGTTTGACACATATACAGTTCCATCTGGAGCAATTGTTACATCATTTAAAAATACGGAACCGGGTACCACTATTCTTTCCAGAATGTCGCCGCTGTTTATGTCTATCACCACTAATTCCTGTAAATCTGCAACAAACAATTTCTTTTTAAAAATACCCATACCCTTGGGAGCACTGAGATTAATAGCCCAGTTGTGCGTAATGGTTTTTCCATCGGGGCTTACTTTGCTGATAGAGCCTTTTAAATCTTTCTCAGAAGGCTTTCCATCAATATTAGAAACATACAGCATGTTTTCGGCAGGGGAATAAAGTACACATTCAGGCACTTTAAATGTAGAGTCAGATTCCCATGTTTTTACCAGGCTTGCATTTTGACCTGCCATGTTGAGACTACCCAGCAAAATACCGGGAAGCATTAATTGTTTTAAAATATTCATGAGCGTTTTTTTACAAAGAGATTGTTCAATAATATTGCCAAACTAAGCATTCCATCTTGATATTTACAACTAAATAATTTCATGATAACTCTACTTGGATAAGTTTTTGAAACGAAGACGTATCTTATTCATCTTTTTAAATCAACAACAATGACAAGACATTTTTTTAAGATACTCGTGTTAATGACGGTTTTAAACGGGGTCAATATTTTTGTATCGGCACAAACGAAAATGCGCATAGATTCTAACCGCTCTAAAAAAACAATTCTTCCTAAACCTTATGCTACTCCCTCTGCTGTGAACAATAGTCATGTTGTGGGTTGGGCAGATGGCAAACAACCCTCTGCACCAGCCGGTTTTAAAGTAACCAGGTTTGCAGACGGTTTTGAGAGTCCCCGCTGGATATATGCCTCGCCCAATGGAGATCTTTTTATTTGTGAGTCGTCTACTCAACCCTCAAGTGCCAATAGAATCACCATTTTACAGGACAGTGATAAAGACGGAAAATATGACTCAAGAGAAATCTTTTTGTCTGACCAAAACAGCCCGTTCGGTATGCTTGTCTTAGATAGTTTTTTTTATGTGGCTAATACAGATGCCCTGATGCGTTATCCTTACAGGCCTGGACAGAAACACATATCCGAAACGGGAACAAAAATTCTTGATCTGCCGGCCGGAGGTTATAACAATCATTGGACAAGGAATATTATTGCAAGTCCGGATGGAAAAAAGATTTTGATATCTGTGGGTTCTGGTAGTAACAATGGGGAAAATGGAATGGATAAAGAAATAAGGAGGGCAAACGTTTTAGAAATTAACCCCGATGGTACGGGAGAAAAAATTTATGCCGCCGGGTTAAGAAACCCTGTAGGAATGCAATTTTACCCTGGCACTACTACTTTGTGGACTGCCGTGAATGAGCGTGACGGTTTGGGTGATAACCTCGTACCAGATTACATGACCAGTGTAAAAAGGGATGGTTTTTATGGCTGGCCTTATGCCTATTTTGGTGCTAACCCCGACCCCCGTATGAAGGGCCAAAGAGCAGACCTTGTTAAAAAGACACTCGTACCTGATGTAGACCTGGGTCCACATACAGCTTCTCTCGGCATGGCTTTTTACAATCAAAATACTTTTCCTGAAAAATATAAAAACGGTGCATTTGTAGGGCAGCATGGCTCGTGGAACAGATCGAAACTCTCCGGGTACAAAGTAGTTTTTGTTCCTTTTAAAAATGAAATGCCCAGCGGCAAACCCGAAGATTTTTTAACGGGCTTTATAGATGATGCAGAAAAAAGCAGGGTTAGTGGTCGCCCGGTAGGTGTAACTGTTATTGCTGATGGATCTTTGCTGGTGGCAGATGATGCCAGCAATGTGATATGGCAGGTAACTGCTTTAAAATAAAATTTTTCAAAAGGCTTTTCTGCGGAAAGGCCTTTTTATTATTTTACAAATCCATTGTCGTTTAATCAATAAAATCTCATGTGGCGGGTGGGAACTGTACACGGCTGACGGCCAAAGTTGGTATCTCCACCAAGCTTACCTAAACGATACTGTTTATAAATTTGTAATAAACATAAGCTGAACAATTGGTTCTCTTTTCCTGGAATCTTTTTCTAACTGGTAACGATGATAGTATCCAAGTTCTGTTTCTATTTTTTTGGTAAAGCGATAGCCGATTCCTGCATACGGCCGGTTCTGATCAAAAAAGTTATTATTTAGTTTTTCCTTGTTTTGAATGTTTAGGAAAATCTCATTTTGCAAATTCAGGTACCAGCCTTTTTTGAAGGCCGTGTCAGCGTTGAGACGAAATTTTGCCTGCACCTGGTGCCTGAATCTTTGAGCAAAAACATTTTCATCGGTTTTTTGAATAAAGCGCTGCTCCAGCCTGAAGCGATTATTCAACTTCAAACGGCCAAATTCCAGTTCCAGGGTATATTGCTCGAAAATTCTGTTTTCGGGTTCAAAAGTACGGGGCGATTCATTATGATCCCAGGTGGCGAAATACGTGTAACCAATTCCTACTGACTGTTTATCTGTGATGTGATACAATAAACCAGGCCTTAATAAAATATTTTGAAAAAATTTAAATTCAGGGCTGCTGCGAAGTTGTACATCCGTCATGTAACTCCATTTTTTAGCCAGCTTCTGCGAATGCGATAAAAAAAACCAACCGGCTGTTTCGCTTGTTTGTGCCATAGGGCTTTTTGCAAAAAGTAAACCGCATAAAATAAGTAAGAAAATTTTCCGTGTTGAGATGTGCATGGTGGTATCAAACAGACAAAACACAAGCCAGCTATTTTGTGGTGTCAAGGTTCCCGGGTTGCTAATTATTTATTCTTTAAGGCTATAGACCAATTTTACAAGATGCTGCGAGAATCCGGCTTTTTCATGAGTCTTTATGGCGGGAGCATTGTGGAAATAACCATCAAAGCGGAATTTTGCTAAGCATTAGTTGTCGTATAGCATAACATAGGTTACACCTTTTGAATGCCCTTAAAGACTGCCTCTATTCTGAGGTAGCCCTTGAGGGCCGTTAATCTCCCAACTGTAGCACAACATAGGAAACAGTTTTTATTTCTTCGTACTTTCAGATATGGCAAGAAGACCAGTCTATGCACCCCTGGGTTAGTGGTATTTTTTTGTCCTTTTTAAGTGAAGGCAAATGAATAATTCTTTGTATTAAATGGGCCTTCATTGTAAAGCATTTGCTTCATCCGGGGTTTGATGCCCCAAAATAAAAATTAAACTTTCAATGAAATTTTTTTATACTTATTCCGATTTTCCATCGGAGTTAAACCAGTAATTTTTTTAAACACAACACGAAATGCTTTTGTGTCAGTATAACCAACATCAAAACAAAGAAAGGCAAACGACTGATGACTTTAAAAAACTTCTGTAAAAAAAAGTTTCATTCACAAGGGTAAACAAATCCAAAAATAAAAGCCACTGAAATTACTAAATGGGTAAAAGAAGAATTTGATATAGGGCAGAAATAACAACTAACTGCTTGCAAAATTATTGCTGCAAGTGGGGCTGAATTAACAAATTTCAGCCAAGTACCCAATCAGCAGTTGTTCGGGCTGGATGTTAATAATTTTGATTTTAGTTGTTATCTTCATCAAAAGTTTTTCAAATCTTTTTTTTCCAGGACGTTCAGTGAGTATCCCACCTGCAGCAAAACCCGAACGTTAACGGTCTTTGTAGACGACCGCCAAAACAAAAAAGGAACCAGCAAGGATTTAAGCAAAATATGACAACTCAAAACACTTTAACAACACTAAACTCATTTCATAACGACTTAAAAGTTGTGAAAGAATTAGTTTATGATCAATGTGGTTTTCACTTGACAAACTTCCAACTGCATTCAGAAAGTGTAGAATATGGGGCTTGTTCATTTGAACTCGACGGACGAACAATTCAACATCGTGTATCTAAAATTACGCCGACAAAAACGGGACAGTTTGTAACAATTTGGAAAAGAAACAAAAGAGGAATAACGGAACCGTTTAATATTTTAGACAACATAGATTTTATAATAATCACATCTAAAAGTGGCGATAACTTTGGTCAGTTTATTTTCCCAAAATCTGTTTTGGCGGACAATGGAATAATAACAAGAAACGGTAAAGAAGGAAAACGTGGAATTAGAGTTTATCCACCCTGGGACATTCCGACCAACAAGCAATCAGAGAAAACTCAACATTGGCAGACAAATTATTTTGTGACAATTAAAAATGACAGCCAAACTGACCTGAGTTTAGCAAAAGAGCTTTTTGCACAAACTGACGAAAAGTACATATTAAGATCCATGGATATAAAAACAATAACCAAAGAAAAAATTGAAAACAAATAAAAATATAATAATTGAATTTATCAATGCGACTAGCGTAAAAAGACTGGGATAAAGTTTTAAGCCTTGTTCATACTGATTTTGTAAAACATATTTCATCCAAGCCGTATGAAATCAAAACTAATATTGGTTTAGTGAATTTTCACAAAAGAGAATTGGACACCTTCCCGGACTTACAAGAAACAATTGTCTTCATTATTGAAGAAAATGATTTAGTTGCAGCAAGAATTAAATTTAAGGGACACAATTGGGACAGATGGGAATGTTTCTAAACAGGTAAAAACCTAACCGCCAACTTCAACTGCTTCTTCCGTTTGACCGGGGGAAAAATAAAAGAAACCTGAGTTGAGTATGACAACTTAAATGGGTTGATTCAACTTGGACATTACAAAATGAAAGAAATTGATAAATACAGAAGTAAAAACAACGAGTCGCTAACAGCGGTCAGGCTGTAACGAATATTAAACTAAGAATTATACATCAAGGATAAACTAAATGGGTAATATTTTTTTAACAGGATATTGCAATTACGAAAGACACAAAGCGATCAGCGAAATACAAAATGTAGTTTCTACATACGGAGACGTTATTGATTTTAAATTCTTCTCCGATATTTCTTTAAGTATGGTAATTGAAATTAAGGAATTCAAAATCGATGAGTTGTACGACGACCTGCGAAACAAATTGGGCATGAACAACTTTGAATACATGAATTCAACATCTCAAAAGGAAAGAACAATTTATTTAAATATTACGTTTGCCTGATAAATTGAAAAAATAAAAATTGAAGTTCTTCAGTTCCTGGTTGACAAAAAAAATTAAATAAAATGAATACCCAAATTTTAACTAACAACAGGTGTGAAAAGTGCTAAAATTATAGAAGTGCGATGTTTCTTTCTACATCGGTAACAATTTTCGAGACCACATAAACGCTACTCTGTAATGTCTACTCTTACAGACCCACCTATTGTTCCGGTGGCTATCGGGATTCACCACCCAAAACCTTAGAGCCACGCAGCATGCAATCCGCTGCGGCGGAGAAGGTTACTCGCTTCCATCGAGAGGCCTGCTTTTATCGCACAAAATGCATTGCAAAAGGTTAGGGCTGGACATTGGATCTTGAATTTCAAATCGCTGTCAGTGGTTCGGGCTGTACGGTTTCAATTTGGCTCTAATTCTTAAATTGTACTTTATATTTACAATTTAGCATTAGTTCCGGGGAATCAGCAACAAATTCCTGCCTTGAGGTATAACGAAATACGAAAAGCCATTCCAAACGTTTCAGAAAAAATGCTGATACAACAATTGAAAGACCTGGAGAAAGATGGCTGGCTGGTAAAGAAAAACTATAATGAAATACCGCCAAGAACGGATTACAGCCTTACAAGGCTCGGAAATTCTTTCGTACCTATTTTGGAAAGTATTTATAGCTGGGGAGTAAAAAATAAGATAACGAAAATGTAAGCCAACCGGCTAAGTTTATTGCTGACTTTTAGTACTATGGTTGAACTCACCTTACAAACCGAAAGCAGCCGCCGAATGGGAATCAACAGACAATTATACGATTTATTTAAAATTTTTCTACGGAGTTAACTTAAGCAATCAATTTGAATGCAGGTGCCCCGCATTGATCCAGTCCATTATTTTTGTACGTTCGATAAGGGGCATTAAACCCGCCTGCGGCATTGGCGTTGGATTACCATCAACAGCCCTGGCTTTTATCCTGTCCCAATGGTTGATTATATCGCAACTCTTTGTCCAGTTAAGCCCAGCCTGTGGATTAGTACCGGTATGACAGGGAGTGCAATTATTTGCCAAAAGATTTTTTACAATTGTAAATAATGGCCCCGGCGCTGTTTCATTAACAACTGCGGTTGCTGTATCAGTACAACCATTTGCATTTTTTGCAGTGATGATAAAGGTACCAGGTAACAAAAATTCAATGGAAGGGGAAGTTTGATAAACTGAATTATTAACCTTGTATTGCCATGAAGCTCCGATAGGCGATGCGATTATTATTTTCCCCTGATTTGTGCATGGGTTGGATCCAATAATTGTAAAACTGATATTAATGTTTTCGCAATTTATTGCAACATTATTTTTTTTGCATTCCGCCATCAACAGGCTTAAAATGATAGCATAAATAAAAATCGGACATACTTTTTTTTTGCTACTCATAAAAATGGTCTTAATGGTCAACCCGGTTATCGGTAAGTGACCTCATAAAAGCCACAATAGCCTGCTTTTCCTGCTTATTCAAGGAAAGAGAATCAAAAGGGAGTGATTGAAAAGGCAGTTCAATACCAATACCTACTCCCCCTCCTTTGTGATAAAACTCAACTATTTCATCTAAGGTTTTATAAATACCATTATGCATATATGGACCGGTCTTTTCCACGTTCCTTACAGTGGGGGTCTTAAAAGCAAACATCAGTTCTTTCATCCTGTTTATTTTAAACCTCCCTGAATCTGCATCAATCGTAGCTTTATTCCAAATTGCAGCTGCAGGCACACCAATGATCTCCGACTCTGATTTGCTATACCACGGTGGTATATTTCCATTGAACAACGGTATAAAATGACAGGTGCCACATTTTGCCTTACCCATAAATAAATTAAACCCTGATGCTTCTGCCGTGTTCAATGCCTTTTTATTTCCTTTCATATAATCATCAAACCTGGAGGTGAAGGGGCTGAGTGACCGGACAAATGCGGCCAATGCATTGCGGACTTCGTAACTGCTTACCGAATCCTTCATATCAAATGCCTTTGTAAAAAGTGCTTTGTAATTTTCATCCGCGAATAATTTTTGGGCTATGCCCGAAGATGTAAAGTTAAATTCATTGCTGTTTTTCATCACTTCATCAGCCTGGTCTTCCAATGTTACCGATCGCAAGTCAAAAAACTGGTTGCTTTGTAATGCGGCATAATAAAGGGTAGGTGTATTCCGCTGTAAAGAACCTCCATGCACAAAATTTCCTGCCTTTGCTTTACCATCAGTAAAATACAGTCCGGGCTGGTGACAACTTCCACAACTTATAGTACCCGATTGTGAAAGATTTTTATCAAAAAAAAGTTGTTTGCCCAATTCAAGTTTAGCAGCATTCGTTTTGGCATTCGCGTATGTTGCATAATAGTCGCCATCAAAACCCCTGCCCTGGAGTAAGCCTGAAAGTGTACCCCTGAAAGGTTTCAGCATCAGGCTGTCTTCATATTGATCTTCTGGGGATTTAATTATAAAGGATTCACTAAGTGGCATTAAATTATTCGTAAGAAAAATAAGCCGGTCAAAACTTTCAAAGTCACTGTTTACATTTATAAAATCAACACTACGGCTAAGTTGTTGTTTTAAGTGGCCAGAGAATCTGGCATTTCCATAATAAGCTATAAAAAAATCATTCAACCCCTGCAGACTGCTGATGGTTTCTGGCAATGAAAGCTGGCTTAAGGGTGCATCAAATCCGGTAATGCCCAATGCTGCGATCCTGATAAGTTGATGTTGAATAATTTCAGCGGCATGATGGGGCAATATGGCATTATGCTGCATATTGGATTTTACAAAACGCAGGTCTGTTTGTAAAATTTTTATTTCATTGCTCAGGTCTTTTTGAAGTGAATCATGGTAACCCCCATACAAAAACTGTTCAATTACCTGGAACCCATGTGGCGGCCACACTTGTCCGTCTTCAGTTTTTATATCCGGTAACGCTGGTCCATTTATCCGCCGGGTTAATCCCTGGAAATAATATTCAACAACAGCTTCAATTTTTTTGTATGCAAAACGGGTTTCGGCAAATTCAGTTTGCAAAATAGATTTGTCCCTGTTCTGAACGACAAAACTGTCAAGCAGGCCAAGTTTATAAATTAAAGAATCGGTTTGGTTATTAACATATTCCTTTGCTGCAGTTTCCCCAGCTTCTTTTTTTATGCCAGAGCATCCATTAATCAAAAATTGAGCAAGTAAAACAGCTATAAACACGCCCAAAATCAGTTTCATTTTCATTTTAAAACACATGCTGGTAAGTAAATACAACGATCCCCTCATTTGTAAATAAGGGGATCCATTTTGTATATTTAATTGATTAACGTGGTACTCCTTTTAATATCAGCGTCTGTCCTCCTGATTTATAAGGTTGTACAGAAGTTGCTTTACTGGGATTTAAAAATCTGTCGCCCTCTACCCAGGTATGTGAATGTATGTTTACCAAAAATGTATTAGGCTCTGCAATTATGTCTGATATATCGACCATAGCTCCCCATTCCCATGTTGCAAAACGCTGGTCGTTGGCAGGGTTATACTTTGATGCCGCTATTTTGTTTCTCAGGTCTATCATCCTTTTCTTGGTGCCAGTTGCTATATCATATTGCCATATCAATGAATTATGTGAAGCACCAGGAAAAAAAGAATCACCATCTTCCTGTATATATACAAAATTATTGGTTACACAAAGATTATCAGGGTTGATGATGTCAATACCGGGATTCAAGTCGCCATCTTCTACAACTTCAAGTTTACCCAGTAGTGGATTAGCTGCATCCATTTTTAAGCGGTATACCCTGCCCCAATAGGTTTTATCCGGTTGTCCGCTTACTCCTGTTGCTACAAAATAAACCTCTCTGCTGTTAGCGCCACCTCCCTTTCTGTAATCCAGATCTTCTACCCTGGCAAGCTGAAGCGATTTAAGAGAACTGTTGAGGTTCTCAATTTCAGTACCAGTAAGACTTTTTGCATTAGGCACTTCCACAAATTCTACATCATATATATTCCCTTTGGTCATATTCTTTTCAATCTGATCAAGATTGGTTCTTCTCAGTACATATAATTTACCATTATCAAGATCTCCGACCGTGTTTGAAATGTATAGGTATACCTGGCCATTACCGGCATCCTCACCCAAAATGATCACTGTTTTTCCGGTATATGCATCTTTAGGAAGCGGTACCGAATTTTCGCCACTGAATTTTCCCAAAGCTGGTTTAACCCTTGATTGATTGGAAGGATCTGCTGTTGCAATCGGATCAATCGCATGCGTCATAGCATTAACGTTACTTTCACCTGTTGTTAAAAACATTGGTTTCGGAAACCCATGTTCCTCAGGCGTAGCCAATGTACCCGAACACAACCTGAACATACCTCCATCGGAATTTACGATGTATTCTCCTTTGGTAGGATTTAATTTACTATCAAGATAAACCCTTGAAAGAGCCCAAGTATTTTCATGATTGGTTACCATGATATAACCACTGCCATCAGGGTTCTTCAAAAAGCCCTGCCCGTCAGGTGCGCCGCCAAAAACAAAATTTGGATACCCGGGAATAGTGTCGCTGCTGCTGATAAGTGTGTAGGCACTTATCCCGGCAAAAGCAGGATCAATAGTTAAGAAAGATTCTGCATTAGAACGGTTTTTAAATTCCGGTTTCTCCGTTGCAGGTGATTGGTCATCATCTTTGTTACAACCAAAAACGAATAGCGAAGTTGCTACAAATGCCAGCAGTAATTTTATCATGTTTTAATTTTAAAGTGAAAATACCGGGGCAATGTTATAGAAATGTTAGCTAATTATTACAAGAATATAAAGTAGTTATGTAAAAATTGTTTTGTTTAAGAAGAGCCAGGCTTTTAACAATGTCATATTAGACAAGGAGCTCGTTAATGTGCAAAATCTCAGCCCTGATTCGATGACTCAAGACCCATTCTCCATTTTTATTTGTCTTGTCCTGAAATAGGTCTACACAAATTGTGTGTAATGTATGCATCAAATGAATTTGGCGATGATTTATTACGCAGAATGGTTGGAAAGCATACAGGTAAAAACTAACCGAACAAGAACGAAAATGGCGGGTAGAATTATTGATGCAAAGTGCTGATGAGATCGGTTTGCCTAATGTCCCGGAATTCCTCTCCATTTTTGCCGGACATATTGAATGGGAAAAAAGAGTAGCTATTACTGATTCTGAACTCAGTGAAAATACCACCACCAGTGAAGAAATAATTTCTGAATTGCGCTGAAGCGAAGTAAAAAGTCCTAATAAAATTGTTGGCTATTTATTTAAACAAAAGAAGTATAAAAAGTAAATAAATTTCTTGATTTTTACGAAGAACAGCTGCCTTTTTGTTCTCTATTCTTATTTTGTAAAAAATTTATACAACTCAAAAACTATTTTAAACTACAATGTCAAATGGGAACGCTATCCTTTATGTACTTCGCTACCATCAGTAATATAAAACAATTGGCCATGCCTACTTTCAAGGATTGCATGGCCAATAAAAACAGGGCGGCTTATTTCCATCCGCTTCCCAGATTCCGGTATATATTCACCACGGCATTCAGTTGATGTTTTTTGGTGTCTGACAGTTCCAGTTTTGCTTCCAGCGTATCCCGCTATTATTTTGTAAACGCTAACCTGCAATGCCTTTGACAGAAAGAAGCCGGTTATAAATTTTAGTTGTAATTTCTCCGGGCATTCCATTTCCGATTGTATTGCCATCAATTTTTAAAACGGGTAACACATTCTTAGTAGTGCTGGTTATAAACGCCTCCTTGATATTTTGAAGAGCGTGCAGATCTATCACTGCTTCCTTCACATTAAACTCAGCAAAGGCAAGTATCTTTTTTCTTGTTATCCCTTTTAAAATATTTTTTGAAGGAGTGAGAACCTCATCATTATTTGTTACTATAAAAAAGTTAGCTCTCGGACATTCCCGGATGTCAGTTTGATCGTAATATAATACATCATCCGCATTATTTTCTTTTATAAAAGGTTGTAAACAGATCGCCTGCAGGTAATCGATTGTTTTCACTTCGGACATTTGTCGTTGATGATTGTAAGTTACCAGCCTTGTACCTTTATGAAAATCTTCCTTATTAAAACTGTATGCAGTTTGAGAGATTAACAGGTTTGGTTTTGCAACTGTATATCCATCTTCAGAATAGCCGCCAGTTAAAGTGATTTTGATACCGGCATCCGGGAGATTATTTTTTTCAATTAATTGTTGCAGCATTTCTTTCAGCTCAGCTCGATCCTTGTCTATAGTCAAATTAATTTTCGCTGCAGATTGATACAGCCTGTCAAGATGATCTTCTAAAAATACGGGTCGACTGTTGATCGTTCCGAAATAATCAAAAATGCCGTAGCCACGCTGAATGGAGAGATCGGAAATTAAAATTTTCGCTTCATCTTCCAGCACAAACGTTCCGTTAATGATTGCATACCTATTTTTCATAACTGAATACGGTTATATTTTTTTAAGATCGGAATTACTTTATCTAAAGGAAGACCTTCCACTTGATGGGCGTTTCTGCCGGTAGTTGTTTTAGCGGCAAATAAAGAATTGATGATGGCTTCTTCCGTGGCTTCAATGGCAGCCATAAATAATGGCGATGTTTGGTCGTTTTGCAAAAGTGGAGTATTGATTATTTTTTCATTTCCTGTGAATGGAACACGCAGTTCCTGTGCCGTTGAAAAAGCGATCACATAGTCACCACTGCCATTTGACGCAATACCACCCGTTTTTCCCAAACCTAACATGGCACGCTTGGCCAGGCGTAGAAGGTTTCGGTGATCCAAAGGCGCATCGGTTGCTACAATGATCATGCAGGAGCCATCAACATTATTTAGAAGCTGATCGCTAAAACTGAATTCCCCCAATATTTCTCCAACCGGAACCCCGTCAATTTGTAGTACACCGCCAAAATTTGTTTGCACCAGAACACCTACAGTATAACCACCCAAACCTGCCGGCAATTTCCTTGAGGAAGTTCCAATACCACCTTTATATCCAAAACAAACTGTTCCGGTGCCTGCTCCTACCCCACCTTCTTCCACCATTCCGTCTTTGGCATTTTTCAAAGCAGCTAACACATCTTCTTTTGTTACATGCCGTCCACGGATATCATTTAAAAAGCCGTCATTGGTTTCTCCCACTACCGCATTCACAGAACTAACTTTTTCATTTCCCTTTTCAGTTAATGTATACTCTATCAATGCATCCATCGCGGCGGCAACATTAAGGGTATTGGTTAATACAATGGGCGTTTCCAGGTTGCCCAATTCATTTACCTGGGTGCTGCCTGCAAGTTTTCCAAAACCATTGCCCACATAAACCGCAGCCGGCACTTTTTGCTGAAAAACATTTCCATCATAGGGTAAAAT
>JBBQTL010000043.1:0-29095 GCA_038213285.1 Chitinophagales bacterium | reverse complement strand
GCCGCGACCAGGGAGTGCTGCGCGTGGCGACCTGGCTCGAGCGCGTGCAGCCGATGGTGCTCGACGATCTGCGCTTGCAGTTCTCCGCCGAGGTCGAGCTTGTGCGGTTCGCCGAGAGTGAGACGCGCAGCACCATTCGCCGCGTGTATGCACAGGATGCAACCACGGCGGAAGGGATGATTGCCGGCATGTCGTCAGAAGGCCGCACGCTCGGCATTGACGACATCCCGCTTGACGACTTGTTGCATCTGGCGAACGAAGCGCCGGTCGTGCGTCTGGTGAACCTGCTGATCATCGAGGCGCTCGATGCGCGCGCGTCGGATGTGCACCTCGAGGCGATCTACGGTAAGTGTGATTTCAGGATTGTTAAGATCAACATCCATTTTTAATTCTTCCACACCCGGCACCTGGATAGAATCTAAATAGTTTTTCAGGTTTACGGCAGTCTTCACCAGCCCGTCAAAATCTTCACTGGATACTTCGATGTTGATGGGGGGATCAGTTGGCGGACCGGAGCTTTCCTGGTCCACACTGATTTCTGCTCCCGGAATGCCCTGCAATGAAGCCCGTACTTTATCAAGGTAGGGGCGGGTAGATTTGCCATGTCTTTTTTCAAATTCAACAAACGAAACCTGTATCCTTCCCAGTTCGCTCCTGGTACTCCGGTCACCTGAGGTGGGATCACCGGCGCCAATGGCGATATTGCTGATAACGCTTTCCACCAGTGGGTTTTCTTTGCCTGCTGCATGATCAATTTCCAGCACTTTATTAACCTTTGCTTCCAGCCCTTTAGTAATGGAGTCTGTATATTCCACACTGGTGCCTACTGGTAATTTTAAGTAAACATAAAGCTGGTTTGGATCACCTTTCGGAAAAAAAGTAATTCCAACCCTTCCGCTTTTGATAGCGGTCATAAATATTAACACTGAAATAATCAGCAGGCCAACGGTTCCCAATAAAAGATGAACGGGTCTCCAGCCCTTCAATGCCCAGCGTAGTAAATCTTCGTAGTGCCCCATAATCCATGGTAAGGCATGATTTTGAAAATAATGAATGGCATCTGTTAACAAGTAGCGGTTAAGTACAACCAACACCATGAAGAAGATCAACAGGTTTCCTAAAAACGGAGCACCCATCAGATCCAGCACAATTCCCGCAGCGACCACTATCCAGAACACCGGCTTTTTAAAGATGGCAGATTTGGGTTCCTTTTTTTCACCCTCCGGATGATTCATAAAATCAACCGCAAATACAGGGTTCATTATGAATGCTACTACCAGCGATGCCGCTAAGGTAAAAATGAGCATGGTAGGTAAGTACACCATGAAGCGTCCAATAATTCCCGGCCAGAACAACAGCGGGAAAAACGGTGCAAGTGTAGTCAGCGTACCCGCCAATACCGGTACAAATACTTCACCTGCCGCCATGCGGGCTGCCATATTGATGGACATTTTTCCCTTGCTTTCTATAAATATCCGGTGTGTATTTTCTATTACCACAATGGCATCATCCACAATGATACCCAGCCCGAACAGTAATGCAAAGAGCACCATGAAGTTGAGCGTAACATGTGTACCCACTATCAAATCGGCAGCGGGTAAAAATACAAAGGCCACAAACATACTCAGCGGAACGGAGAGGGCCACAAAGAAGGCATTGGTAACACCCATAAAAAACATCAGCACGATCAACACTAAAATAAAGCCGATGATGATAGAGTTTACGAGTTCGTTAAAAGAGGATTTTGTTTTAATGCTTTGGTCACCGGTAATCACCGTTTTTAAATTATCGGGATATAAAATGCCCTTTGCTTCTGCTACTGTTTTTTTAACGCCATCACTTGTTTCAATCAGGTTTTCACCACTACGCTTAATGATGTTAAGGGTAACTACATTCTTGCCATCCAGCCGGGCAAAACTTTCCGCATCTTTGGTGGTATCTTTTATTACCGCAATGTCTTTTAAATATATCGGGTAACCGCCCGTATTACGAACCAAAACTTTCTCTATATCGTAAGCTGTTTTTAACTGCCCTTTCAATTGAAGGTTACGTTTCATCGAGCCTACATCCAGCAGGCCCCCGGAGATATCCATGTTTTCTCTTGCTATCGCATTGGCAATATCATCAAAGGTAACACCGGCGGTTTGCATGCGGTAATTATCTACATTTATCTGGAACTCTCTTTCCGGTGCACCCACAATATCTATGCGGTTGATCTGTGGCAGGTCTTCCAGTTTATCTTTCAGGTCGTCTGCAAATTTTTTCAACCGCACCTTATCATAATCGCCACTCAGGTTTACATACATAATGGGCATATCGCTCAGGTTTACTTCCAGAGCGGTAGGTTCCTGTGTAAGGTCGGTTGGTAAATCCTGCTTGGCTTTGTCAATGGCATCCTTTACTTTTTGCAGGGCGATTTCAGTTTTTACCCTGGTATCAAATTCAACGGTAATAGCCGAAAAGTCCTGTTGGGAGGTACTGGTGAATTTATTGATCTTGGCACCGGTAATTCCCTTTATTTGCTTTTCGATCGGCCTGGTTACCAGGTTCTCAATGTCTTTGGGAGAATTACCAACGTAAATGGTCTGCACATAAATGGTAGGTATTACAATATCCGGAAACTGCTCTTTGGGCAGTGTTACAAACTGGTAAATACCGGCAAGGGATACAAACAACATTACCAGGTAAATGGATGTTTTGTTGCTGATACTCCAGGTAGTAGGTTTAAATTCTTTAAACTTTTCTTTTATGTTTTCTAATGCACTCATATAATTAGTTTTAACCCCTTTCCCCTAAGGGGTGACGAGAAGATGGTGTTTTATATCCCATCCCTTAAAGGGGGTGAGATGACATTTGTTATTTTTTGGTCTGAATTGTAGTTTTTCATGGCAACATCGTTGCATCGCCCTCTTGTACTTTATACCATTTGGCATCCTTCCTTACGTGATAAACTATGCAATAGGTTAAATATAGATAACCCACAAAAACATTGGATACGATCATTTAAAAAGAGCCTGCCTTTGAACCCCCCTTCGGGGGGCAGGGGGGCTGTAGAGGCTACTGCACCTTCAATAACTGCCCCTCGTATAAACTTCCATACCCTTCGGTAATCAATACATCGCCGGCTTTTAAACCCGTTTTTATTTCTACCGTATCACCACTCAGTAAGCCAATATTAACCATGCGTTTCCGTGCTATCATCTTCCCTTTTTCTGTGCTGGCTACCATTACATATTTTCCCTTTTCATCGTTCTGTAAGGTATTAAGCGGAATGGCAATGCTGTTTGGTGCGGCATAATCTTTAATCTTAATCAATGCTATCTGGTTGGGTTTTAAAGCAGGGTCAACAGGTAATTTTGCTTCCACTACAAAGCCCCTGTTGATCAAATCTATAGAAGCACCTACAAAACTCAGTGTTGTATTGAATGTTTTGCTGATATCCGGCATCTCTACAATTACCGGGCTTCCCTTACCTACACTACCCAAATAATTTTCCGGAATATTGCTGGTAACTTTTAATGAACCGCTGTTCACAATTTTAATAACGCCGGAGCCTGCCGAACCAAATAGCTCTCCCAGCTTTACCGTTACCATATCTGCCACACCGTTTACATCGCTAAACACCTGGGAGGTATTAGATTGTTCCTGTACGCCCTTTACATTTTCCTGGCTTGCTGCCAGTTGATTTTCTAAAGTAGCCACATTATTTTTTGCAGTAATTAGTTGCACTTCGGTACCAATACCCTGGTCCCATAAATTTTTCTGGCGTTTGTAAATATCCTTTGCAAACGTAAGCTGTGTTTTAATGCTTTCCAGGCCTTGCCTTGCTGCAACTACATTCTGCCGTATAATTGCATCATCCAATTTCAGTAACAACTGACCTTTTCTTACCCTGTCGCCCTGCTTTACATAAATCGCTTTTATCTGGCCGGGGGCGCCACGTGGCGTAACATAGCTTACATTCTCTGCATCAATATGGCCCTGCAATTCTATGTAATGTGAAAAATCAGTAAGGGCTAAAGCTTGTATGGCAACCAGTTTTGTTTTTTGTGAAGCCGCAACGCTGGTATCCAGTGCAGCAATCTCTTTTTCAAGACCAGCGATTTCGCCTTTCAGTTTTTCAAGTGCTGCCTTCTTATCGTTTAGTGCGGCATCACCTTCTTTTTTACTGCTGCCGCAGGAAGACAAAAGCATTACTGCAAGGGCGCTGAATATCAAATATTGTTTCATCATTTTTATGTTTTCGGTTTACTGTTTTTTTTTCTATTTTAGTGGTAGGCGTTACAAAGGAGTGATCCCTGGTTTCGTCGCTTTGCTGCTTGCCTGGACAAAAATTTACAATGATGACGCTCATAGCGTCCTGGCCCGGACAACAAAAAACATTGCTGTTTTTTATAATTTGCCTACCGCTTTTAAATAATCAATTTTCGCCGTGATGGCATCATACAATGCGCTGAAATAATTTGTTTGCGCCACTTTCAATTCTGTTTGTGCATTGTATATTTCCTGGTTGCTGCCCAGGCCCTGGTCATACTTTTTTCGGGTGGTGTTAAATACGTCTTCGGCCAACTGAATATTTTGCTTTTGATCATCGGCTGTTAAGATGGCGCTCTTCATTTTTATCCTCGCCTGCACCACATCATTGTCCATTGATTCTTTCCCCTGCTGCAGATTATTGTTTGATTTTTCAAGGGTCAGCTTTGCATTTTCAATTCTCGCCCTTCTGGCAAACCCATCAAAAATGGGAACAGAAATTTTAAGCCCAATAAGTGAAGATGTAAACCATTCGCCCTTATTAAAAAAGTTAAACGTCTGCCTGTTGGCATTTTTATAATACGAGCCAAATGCAGCAATGGTAGGTATCCTGCTTAAATTATACCGCTTTATGTTGTACGCATTCAGTTTGCTGGCAACAGTGAGCAATTGGATTTCTTTACGGTCGTTGTAGTTATAAGTTTCATCCAGTATGTTCGATTTTAAAACTTCATCCGTTAAAAAATCCGTAAGCACAAGCACTTCTTTTTGCGGCATGTTCATCAAAAATTTTAAACCGGCATTGCCTGCTTCCAGTTGCTGCAGCACCTTTTCTTTTTCGGTTTTTAAATTGTTCAACTGCACAACTACTTTGTTAATATCCAGCTTTTCGGCAAAGCCGTTTTTGTAAATTTCTTTGGTATCACGCAACAGTTTTTCAAAGCGCTCAATGTTGGCCTGCAAGCTTGTAAGCTGGCTGCTGCCAACAACCAACTGGTAATAGATTTTATAGATGTTGGCCTTAATCTGTTCGGCTGTTACCTCTGCATATTTAGTGGAAAGTTCTATGGCTGATTTTCTTGCCTGCAAACCAACAAACACCTGCCCGTCAAACAACAACTGCGACACATCCAGTCCGCCGCTGGCCGACCAGGGCACACCAAACTGTGCATTAATATTGCCAAAGCCACCGGCCGGCGAAGTGATCACATTGCCGCTGCCATCTTTTACGCCCTGGTCTTTAAGCACCTGGTACACGGAAGGTGAAATAAAGTTGGGCAAGGTTTGTACGGCAATGTTAAAAAAGTGCGTAGTGTTGACGCTGCCATTTAACTGCGGGTAGGCAGCGGCAGTAATTTCACGGTTAACCTGCTGCTGAATTTTAATATCCAGCAAAGCATTCTTTACCTGTACCGCATTTTTCAACCCATAATCCACCGCCTGCTTTGCCGTAAATTCGTTGCGTGTTTGCGCCATTGCAAAACTGTTTACCAACAGTAAAATGATACCCGTCAGTTTTGCTTTCCTATATCTTTTTTTTTCCATCATTGCTTAATTTTATTCGCTCTTGTTGATATTTTATAATTAATTTATATCCTTTTGGAGATGCCAGCCCAAACATAAAATGAACAATTAATTCCTCCTCAATCTGTGCCAGGTTATATTTTAATTTGGTATGAAAATCAGGGTTAAAAGGAAGCATGATACTTTCTACCCTGTATCTCGCCATAATATCCAAATTGATATCTTCCCGGTATAAACCTTCCCGGATTCCTTTTCCCATATTTTCCAGGATGGTATTGTAGAGGTAATCATTCTTGTGTTGCTGAAATTTGAGGAAGGCATTCGGATGATATTTCTGCATATCATATATTAAGGAGGGGTTCATGGCGCTAAACAATTCCACTACCATATCCATTGCCAGGAAAATTTCATGTACGGCATTTTCCGCATTTGTTTTGTCTCGTTCGCAAATATGCTGATTTTGCTGTACCTCTTCGGTAATTACAGCTACAATCAATTCATCCTTGTCTGCATAATGATGGTAAATGGTTTTTTTACTCATGCCCAGTTTACCCGCAATATCATCCATACTTACGCTACGCAACCCATACTGCATAAAGAGATCACGTGCTTTTTCCCTTATTCTTAACCCTGTTTCAAAGTCTGTCATAATCGGATACAAAACTACGGAAACTTTAAAAGTAACCAAAGTTTCCATCCACTTATTTTGCCATTCGTAACAATTTTTTCATATTGGCTGGTAGGATGTCAATCATTTAACTTTGCACTCTGTAAATACTCTTATTATGAAAAAAACATCTGCTTATAAAAATTTGTTCCAGTTCTTCTTACAGGGCTTATTAATATTGGCGCCCATTGCCATTACTTTTTGGGCAATCACTGCATTGTTTAACTTTGTTGATGGCATTTTGCCCAACCTGGTGTATGGTATTGTGCCCAAACTGATGAAGGATGCTGAAGGTAATGTACGGCATATCACCGGGCTTGGCTTTATTGTAGTGATTTTGCTGGTGGTTTTTGTCGGCTATGTGTCTTCCAATTATATCTTTAGCAAAGCGGTAGATGCCTTTGATAAGCTGTTGGAAAAAACCCCCGGCATAAAATTTATATATTCTACTTTAAAAGATTTCTTTGAGGCATTTGCCGGCGAAAAAAAGAAATTCACTCATAATGTACTCGCCAACGTAGATGACAATGATGTGTGGCGGGTGGGTTTTATTACCCAGGAAAATATGGAAGAATTTGGTTTTACAGACTATGTGGCGGTGTATATTCCGATGGCTTATTCGGTGGCCGGTAATGTTTACATCATACCAAGGGAGCGGGTAAAACAAATTACCAATATCAGTGCAGCGCAAACAATGAAGTTTGCAGTGAGTGGAGGTGTTACGGATGTGGTGGATAGTACACATTTTGCCCCCAACCCCTAAAGGGGAGGTCTTTTAAAGTTTACATCTTTTTAAAAAGATGTAAACTTTAAAATTAAATTCCCTTTTTGTATCTTGTTCAGTATCCCTTTTAAATAAGATCTAAAACATGAAGCGTAGCCTCTTGCTTATTGCCTGTTGTTTTTTTGCATCTCATTGCTTCTGTTGGGGCTTTTATGCACACCAGAAAATTAATTATTACGCGGTTTTTTTGTTGCCCCCGGAGATGTTGATTTTGTATAAGCCCAACATCGCTTTTTTAAGTGAACATGCCGTAGATCCTGATAAGCGGCGCTACGCAGTGGCTGATGAAGGGCCAAGGCACTACATCGATATTGATCATTACGGTCAATATCCTTATCCCGGTTTGCCACGTAAATGGAAGGAGGCTGTGGCTAAATTTGGTGAAGATTCGTTAAAGCTTTTTGGCATTGTGCCCTGGCATATACAAACCATGCTAAGCCGGCTTACCAATGCATTTAAAGAAAAGAACTTTACCAAAATAATGAAGAACAGTGCTGAGTTGGGACACTATATTGCAGACTCGCATGTGCCCTTACATGCCAACAGCAATCACAATGGTCAATACACTAACCAAAAAGGCATCCATGGATTTTGGGAAAGCCGTGTACCGGAATTGCTGGCCGAAAAGGAGTTTGATTTTTTTATTGGCAAGGCTCAGTACATTAATGATCCCGGTGAATATGCCTGGGCAAGGATTTTGGAAAGCGCTAAAGCGGCTGATTCAGTGTTAAGTTTTGAACGGGAACTAACCAGGTCATTTCCTTCGGATCAGAAATATAGTTTTGAAAACCGCAATGGAGTATTGATCCGTCAGTATTCTTCTGCATTTACCATTGCATATCATAAAAAATTAGCTGGAATGGTTGAAAGAAGGATGCGTTTATCTATTGCCTCCATTGCTTCTTTTTGGTTTACTGCGTGGGTAAATGCCGGGCAGCCTGATTTGCGGGGCTTATCAAAGCAACAATTTTCTGAAGCGGATGCCAAAGAGTTTGACGCATTGAATGAAAGCTGGAAGAATAATGGAAAAATGATTGGAAAGGAGGAAGAATAAAGCGCCCCAACCCCTAATGGGGCTTTTGGAAAATTGTTTTTGCATTATAGGATCAGGCCGCGGCCCAATGTCATTTTGTAAAGCAAGCTATTTGAATTGCACCGCTCCTTTAGGGCGTGATAAGTGATATTATTCTCTTACCGGCTTTAGCCAAATTATTCTTTGGTTAAAGCCGTACTTTTTGTTGCCCAATTTAATCCCCGTCCGCCGCGGCGGACGGGGCAATTCAAACCCTTAAGAAAATGACATTGTGCCGCGGCCTGATCTTGCGGCGCATCACGAATGTCACATCAACGACCCGGAACATCACAGCCGCCAAATCATTCCTTTAGGATAAATTATTCAATTATTTCACAAAAAGATTAAATATCAATTGGGTACTTTTGCATTCTGAAAAAAATCAACCTTCATATATAATAAAATAAGCAGTGGTACATAATTTTAATGCAGGGCCTTCTATTTTACCCAGGGAAGTTTTTGAACAGGCGTCAGCCGCAGTTCTTAACTATAATAACAGTGGTTTATCTATTTTAGAATTGGGACATCGTACCGCCACTTTTCAGGCGGTAATGGACGAAGCAAGGGCATTGGTGAGGGAACTAATGAACCTGGATGATGCCCATGAGGTGTTGTTTTTACATGGCGGCGCTTCTACGCAGTTTATGCAGGTACCAATGAACCTGTTGGACGAAAAAGATACTGCCGCCTATGCCGATACCGGAGTATGGGGCATAAAAGCTATTAAGGAAGCCAAACTTTTTGGAAAGGTAGAAGTAGTATGTACCGGCAAGGAAAGTAATTACACCATCATTCCGAAAGATTTTGCAGTACCCAATGATGCGGTCTATTTTCATATCACTACGAACAATACGATTTACGGAAGCCAGTGGCAAAAGATACCCAAAACCAGTATTCCATTGATTGGTGATATGAGCAGCGATATATTCAGCAGGGTAATTGATTTTAATGCGTTTGATTTAATTTATGCAGGGGCACAAAAAAATATGGGTCCGGCTGGCGTAAACCTGGTGGTGGTAAATAAAAATATAATGGGTAAGTTAAAACGTGCCATCCCTACTATTATGGATTACCGCAACCATATTAAAGAAGGAAGTATGCTGAATACCCCGCCTGTGTTTGCAGTGTATGTGTGTATGCTTACCCTGCGTTGGTTAAAAGCAATGGGAGGAGTGGTGGCCGTAGAAAAACTGAATGAAGCAAAATCGGCCTTATTGTACCAGGAGATAGACGACAACCCTTTGTTTACCGGAACCGTAAACAGGGAGGACAGGAGTAAAATGAACGTTTGTTTTGTTATGAACAACCCATCTCTCGAAGAGGAGTTTCTCAGTTTTACAAAAGAAAAAAACATTGTGGGTATTAAAGGGCACAGGCTGGTAGGTGGCTTCAGGGCATCATTATACAATGCTTTGCCGATAAGCAGTGTGCAGGTGTTGGTGGATGCCATGAAAGCATTTGCAGCAACCCATTCATAAAAAACTATTACTTTATATTTGCCACGGCTAATAACCCTTACAAGATGATCACTATACACCCCTTTAAAGCATTAAGACCTGAGGCACAGCATGCAAAACAGGTAGCATCACGACCTTACGATGTGCTCAATAGCAAGGAAGCAAAGATTGAAGCACAAGGTAATCCCAGCAGTTTTTTACACATCACCAAAAGTGAAATTGATTTGCAGGATAATATTGATATTCACTCGCAGCAGGTATACAATAAAGCAAAAGATAACCTGGATGCTTTTATTAGCCGTAATATTTTGTTCAGGGAAAGTAAGCCCTGCTATTATATTTACCAGTTGATCATGAATGGCCGTAGCCAAACCGGTTTGGTTTGCGGTAGCAGTGTGGATGATTATGAAAAAGACCTGGTAAAAAAGCATGAATTTACCCGGCCGGAAAAGGAACAAGACCGGATAAATCATATTACTACCACGGGCGCCCAAACGGGCAATGTTTTTTTGGCATACAGAAATGTAGATGAAATAGATGCTCTGATCAGCAAGTGGCAAAAGGAAAAGAACCCGGTGTACGATCTGCTGGCGGATGATGGTATACAGCACAGTATCTGGATTATCAACGATACGGATACTATCAGTTTGATATCGGAATTATTTAAGACAAAAGTGCCCTTTACCTATATCGCAGATGGGCATCACCGTGCTGCATCTGCGGCAAAAGTGAGAAAGGCGTTGGGAAAAAAAGCAACGGAAGGGGCTGATATTTTCCTGACCACCCTGTTCCCATCAAACCAGTTGTATATCATGGATTACAACCGGGTAGTGAAGGATTTAAATGGATTAACTGAGGCTGATTTTTTAGAAAAGCTACAAGGTTCGTTTACAGTAGACAAAGCGGATATGGCGTTTTCGCCGGCAAACCTGCACGAATTTGGATTGTATATTGGGAAAAAATGGTACCGGTTAACGGCTAAAGAGAATGCTTACACTACAGATCCGATCGGTATTTTAGATGTAACCATTTTGCAAAATAATTTATTAGACCCTATTTTAGGGATTAAGGACCAGCGTACGGATCAGCGGATTGATTTTGTTGGTGGAATCCGCGGATTGGACGAGTTGGAAAAAAGAGTGGATAGCGGGGAGATGGCACTCGCCATCAGTTTGCACCCGGTTAGTATTCAGCAATTATTTGACATAGCAGATAGCGGCAATGTAATGCCACCAAAAAGTACCTGGTTTGAACCTAAGTTGAGAGATGGATTGCTTACGCACCTTATTAATGAGTGATGAGTGATGAGTGATGAGTGATGAATGATGAGTGATGAACAATGAATAGTGATTGAATAACCAGGTTAGGCGTTATAGAAAAAAAACTCTATAATAATGGCATTCACAAATCACCATTCAATGTCATTTAATTAGGACAATTGTTGCCAAATGAACAAAACGTAAAAGTGAGTGACACAACGATGTTGCCATGAAAAAGCCAACGTTTGTTACAAAATGGTTTCTAAAGTATACGGCATTGATTCACGATTGACCATTCACCATTGACCAATTCAACACCATATCGGAACGGTATTTGCAAAGGAGGATAAAAACTTAGCCATTGCAGGCTTTGTAAATTTTTCTACTCAAAATATCAACAATGAAATTTATCAATAAAATCTTTATTGCAGCTTGCCTCATGCTTGCGGTGCAATATAGTTTTGCCCAGTCTGTAAAAGAATTGCAGGAAACTGCCAGGACATTTATGCAACAAGGCGATTTTACCAATGCCGCCCTGGTACTAAACCGTGCATCTGTACTGGAACCCAAAAATATTGAGATTACCAAGGACCTGGCGATGAATTATTTTTTCCAAAGAGAATATACCAGGGCATTAAATGAAATTAAGCCTGTACTCGAAAGGGAAGATGCGGATGATCAGTGTTTTCAGATAGCCGGCAATAACTATAAGCAGTTGTACGAACCAAAAGAGGCTGAGAAAGTATATAAAAAGGGGTTAAAAAAATTTCCACAAAGTGGCCCTTTGTACAACGACCTGGGCGAATTGCAATGGGAGCAAAAGAATTATGAAGCCATCAAACAATGGGAAAAAGGGATAGAAACTGATCCAAACTTTTCCAGGAATTATTTTAATGCCTGCAAATACTACTATTTTACCGCAGACCGCGTTTGGAGCATCATTTATGGTGAAGTATTTGTAAATATGGAGCCGCTTAGCAAAAGTATGCCTGAAATTAAGTCCATTGTACTGGAAAGTTATAAAAGATTATACGCAGAAGCGGATTGGAATAAGGCCAGTAAAGATGGAAATAAGTTTGCAGATGCCTTTCTTCAAACAGCAAAAAAGCAAAGCCTGGTCGCTTCAGGTGGCATTAGTCCCGAAACGCTTACCATGATCAGAACCCGTTTTATACTTGATTGGTTTCATGACTATGCAACTAAATATCCCAGTCGTTTATTTGAACTGCAGCAGCAGTTATTGCAGGAAGGTATGTTTGATGCTTACAATCAATGGTTGTTCGGCACAGTTCAAAACCTGGCGGCTTATCAAAACTGGATTACCACCCATTCGGCAGATTATAGCGAGTTTAGCCGTTTTCAAAAAGGGAGAATTTATAAAGTGCCCACCGGTCAGTATTATCGTTGATTGTGCTTCAATTGAAAATTTGAGCGAAAAAAAATAGTTTTAATTTTTATTTAAAAGTCATCCCGGGTAATTGGGATGGCTTTTTTATTTATCTTAGTTATACCTTACTGTAAACAATTATTTATATGGGGATGATTTTTAGGCACAGGTTGGCTGGTTAACAACTAAGTTAAAAAAATTAATTGTGTGTTCAAAAATGGCTCCTAGAGGTAATCTTTATTTTAAATTATACGAGTGGTTATTAAATTCAGCAGGCTTACAAGGTTTGGATATGCGTAAACTGAAAAAGCACATATCCTGAAAGAATTATATTTTTTTAAAAAGTTGAACGATTGCATATGAACGAAAACTCAAGGATATTCGATTTCCTCCAATACCAGCTTGACAAATTTGCCAAAGAGGATATGCTTGCCGGAAAAGAAAATGGCAACTGGCGCCGGTATAGTACCTCCGAGGTACAACAAATAGTAAATAATCTGAGTGCAGCATTACTTCGTTTAGGCATCGGAGGAAATGACATGACGGTTGAAAATCAGGATAAGGTTGCCCTTATCAGTAAAAACAGGCCCGAATGGCTGATGCTTGATATGGCTTGCCAGCAAATTGGTGCCACACTTTGTCCCATTTATCCCACTACCAATGTAAATGAGCTGGAATTTATTTTTAATGATGCAGCCGTAAAGCTCGCTTTTATCAGCGGAGAAGAAATTCTATACAAGGTGGCCAGCATTCGGTCAAGGGTGCCGTCCCTGCAAAATGTGTATAGTTTTGATGAATTGGCCGGCGTAGATTTTTGGAAGAATATCCTGGCTTTAGCGGAGGCATCGGATTACCAAAAAGTAGAAGAACTGAAAGCAAAAATTACCGCCGAACATTGTGCTACCATTATTTATACATCCGGCACCACCGGTACCCCCAAGGGTGTTATGCTTAGCCACCGCAATATTGTTTCCAATGTTTTGAATTCGGTAAAGAGTTTTCCTTTTGATGATAATGCCAGCGGTAAGGCACTCAGTTTTCTGCCGCTGAATCATATTTTTGAAAGGATGGCCTCCTACATATATATCAGCAGTGGCATTGCAATTTATTATGCGGAAAGCCTGGAAACGATCGGGGAAAATCTAAAGGAAGTGCAACCCAATATTTTTTGTACCGTGCCCAGGTTACTTGAAAAAGTGTATGAAAAGATTATGTCGAAGGGTGCGGCGCTAACCGGCATTAAGCGTAAATTATTTGACTGGGCCGTGGAGTTAGGTGACAAATTTGATAATACCAAAAACCAGGGCATCAGTTATAACCTGCAGCTTGCCATTGCCAATAAGCTGGTTTTTAGCAAGTGGAGAGAGGGCCTGGGTAATAATGTAAACTTAATTATAACAGGTGGTGCAGCCTGCCAGGTACGGCTGATCAGGATATTTACTGCTGCAAAAATTCCTATTTATGAAGGATATGGCCCTACTGAAAACAGCCCGGTAATCAGCGTAAACTGCCAGTACAAGGGAGGAACAAAATTTGGTACGGTAGGCCCTGTATTGCAGGGCCAGGAAGTAAGACTGGAACCGGATGGTGAAATATGTGTAAAAGGGCCCAGCGTAATGATGGGCTACTATAACCGGCCGGAATTAACAGCCGAAACCCTTATTGACGGCTGGTTGCACACTGGTGATATTGGTGTATTTGAAGATGGAAAATATTTAAAAATAACGGACCGTAAAAAGGAATTGTTTAAAACCAGCGGCGGTAAATATGTAGCACCGCAACCTATTGAAAACAGGATGAAAGAATCACCGTTTATTGAGCAAATGATGGTGATAGGAGCCGATCAGAAATTTGTAGGTGCGTTGATAGTGCCATCGATACCCAACTTACAGGAATGGATGCGCCAGAAGCAAATCCCTTTTACCACCAATGTTGATGCCATACATCATCCAAAAGTGCTGGAATTATACCGGGAGCTGATGGATAGTTTTAATAAATTTTTTAACCAGGTAGAACAGGTAAAGCGTTTTGAATTATTACCCAACGAATGGACGATTGACAGCGGGGAACTTACCCCCACACTAAAGCTTAAACGTAAAGTAATTATGGAGAAGTACAAGGATGTGATTGGGCGGATATATGGGTGAGGGGGTGTCTGAATTTTGAAACCCTAAGCCGGTTTAAATTCTGTAAAGGTTGCGAATGTTGTTATTCTATACGGTCTTTAATATTTTTTATCTCTAACCTTAGAATGTTTACACCTTGAGTGTAAACAGGACTACTTGGTAAGCAAACGTTAACTGTGAGGTTTATGATACACCCTCAACCAAAAGAGCTGTGGTTTATATAGGACATTTCTCATGATAATTAATCAGCTCAATAGGTGTTTTCTCAAATTCGTATCCGGCATATTTTATTACAATTTCTTCTAACACCGCATCAATCTCTTCCACGGTTTTTAATGTAACCAACTGGTAGCGGTATTCTTTAATGCCAGGCAACCCCTTTAAATAATTGGCATAGTGACGGCGCATTTCAAAAATGCCTACCAACGGTCCCTTCCATTCATAGGATTTGTGCAAATGTTTTTTACATACTTCTACCCTGTCTTCAATAGTAGGTGAGGGTAAATGTTCGCCTGTTTTCAGGTAATGTTTTATTTCATCGAATATCCAGGGGTAGCCAATGGCAGCCCTTCCAATCATGATTCCATCTATCCCATACCGGTTTTTATATTCCAATGCTTTTTGCGGGCTGTCAATATCTCCGTTCCCAAAAATGGGGATGGTAATGCGGGGATTGTTTTTAACCTTGCCTATCAAGGTCCAGTCAGCTTCGCCCTTGTACATTTGGCTACGTGTACGCCCATGAATGGCCAATGCCTTAATGCCCACATCTTGTAAACGTTCTGCTACTTCTTCAATATTACGGGTACTGTCATCCCAACCAAGCCGGGTTTTTACGGTAACCGGTAAGGTGGTTGATTTTACCACTGCGGAGGTTAGCCTCACCATCAGGTCGATGTCTTTCAATACACCGGCACCGGCGCCTTTCATAGCTACCTTTTTTACCGGGCAGCCAAAGTTGATATCCAGCAAATCGGGGTTGGTTACATCTACAATTTTTGCGGCCATTGCCAGGCTTTCCTCGTCACCGCCAAAAATCTGAATACCTACGGGTTTTTCGTAGTCAAAAATATCCAGCTTTTTCCGGCTTTTGATGGCATCCCGGATCAACCCTTCGCTGCTGATAAATTCTGTGTACATCAAATCTGCCCCTTTGTCTTTGCAAACTGCTCTAAACGGCGGGTCGCTTACATCCTCCATTGGAGCAAGTAATAAAGGAAATGCCGGAAGTTGTATGTTACCGATTGATGGCATAAATTATTTAATAATTTGAAAATCAATAATGCTGGCATCGGCAAAACGACTTGCTTGAAAATCTATAATGTTTTGCCAGGCCCATTTATACTATTATAATATGAATAACTGCAAATTTAGATTTTTTAAAATTAGTAAGTTGAAAAGGTCGTATGCAAGCTGTAGAAGGGGAGATAGTTGAAGGGATGCCATCATGTGCGCCTATCTTTATTTCATATTAACTATTCACAAGGTTGACAAACCGCTATCATATTTTAGAATGGATACAATACAAAAACGGCCTTTCATAAAGAAGACCGTTTTTTGAATCTAACCTTTGAACAATAAAAGAAACTGATTTTATTTTTGGCAAATGAGGTGGATTTATTTCAATTCTTCACAATAGTAACCTGCACTCAACAGTATATTTTCCACTTCGCAACCGGCGATATCATTTGATAGTACCCTTAAAATATGGTCGTTATCATGGAGGTCTACATTCCATTGAAATATATTGGGATGCACATCCAACGTTGGTTCAACGTCACTGATACGCTTTGTATCAGTGAGATTCGTTTTAAAAACAAGTATTTCCATAAATCGGTTTTTTAATAGTACGAAAATTACCGCTACGCTTTTTTGCCGGTAACAGGCAGGATTTAATCAGCGGGTTATTTTGTCATCCTCCGTATTTTGAGGCTTCATGCCCCACCTGCCTCCGCAGCGGTTCTTCCATTCCGTCTTAAACTGGTCCCGTTGTTCGGGAGTCATGGTCTCCCATTTTTCTTTCATTTTTTGTTTCCACTCCTGGCCACGGCCACCCCGCCAGCCGCCTCTAAAACCCCCAAATAATATTTTACTCAGTACCAATATTCCCGATGCCTGGATGAATGTGATGGCTTTTACGCCCAGCACTGCTGGTAAAATGGCATTCCAAAGGCTCATTACCACCAGAGAGAATAGTAATATGGCAGCAATAACAAAAATGGTGATCATCAGGCCTTTTCTTATCCAATATTTTTTCATTGTTTTAATTTTGTTTGTAATAAAATAGCAAGGCTCCCTGATCGTCTCCTATGCTTTATTGTTTCGTTTCGCTTATAACTTCATTTTAAAAGTTACTATACTGATATAGTATCCCAATGCGTTAAGGATACTTAATAATTTATTATTTCATCTTTCAGCACTTTTAACCGGTCTCTTAAATGCAACACGGCATAGCGTTTCCGGCTAATGAGTGTGGCCACACTTACTCCGGTTTGCTGCTCAATATCTTTAAATGGAATTCCTTCAATTTCGTTTTGTACAAATACACTGCTTTGCTCCACAGGTAATTCATTTAGCGCCTCCTGCAGGGCCTCCCAAAATAAATTGCGCAGGTATTCGGTTTCGGGATTAGTATCCGCCGGCAGTAATATTTCCTTCCAGTCTAACAGGGTTTCATCAGATTCCATGCTACCTAATACATCGTCCGCAAGGGGTAATTTCTGCTTTCTGTAGTTGTCCGTTATTTTATTGCGTGCTACGCGGTAGAGCCAACTGCTGGCTTGTTCTATAGGTTCCGTGTTTCCGGCAAACTGGTAAAAGACATCCTGCAGAATGTCTTCTGCATCTTCTGTACTGGCTACGCGTTGCTTAATAAAACCAAACAGCCGTTTGCTCATTGCCTTAATGGTGCCGGTGATATTGTTGTTGCGTTCAGCGCTCATAGTGGTTGGTATGGTCAGTACATCCTTCATGTATAATGATGCAGACGAATGATTGCTTCTTATATTTTAAAGTAAACGTACTATTTTTTATAACACCCCGGCTACATGCCGGAGGCTGCTCTTCCCCGACTCTTATCTAAATAATTGCATACCTGCAGCCCTTCTTCCACAAAAAATTGTAGCGGCATAGCCAATAACATTTGTAATACGATTGGTATGGTTTTAGTTCAAAAATCGTTATCTATTGAATCACTAAAATTTTTTTTATGACAACATTACAAAATAAAACGATTGCAATTTTAACTGATAATGGTTTTGAGGAAGTAGAACTTACCAGCCCTAAACAGGCTTTGGAAGACGCCGGGGCGACAGTACATATTGTGTCTTTACAGAAAAATTCAGTAAAAGCATGGAACCACGATCATTGGTCCATTGAAATTCCGGTGGATGTACATTTAAATTCAGCCAATAGTGATAATTATGATGCACTGATGATACCGGGAGGTGTGATTAACCCGGACACGATGAGAGTTAATACAGGATACGTGTCCTTTGCGCAGGAATTTTTAGAAACGGGCAAACCGGTTGCCGCCATTTGTCACGGACCGCAATTGTTAATAGAAACAGGCTTGCTTTCCGGCCGGGATCTGACCTCTTACCCTTCCATCAGAACAGATTTGATCAACGCTGGTGCAAATTGGTACGATAAGGAGGTAGTAGTCGATAATGGCCTGGTAACGAGCCGTAGTCCTAAAGACCTCGCTGCATTTAATCAGAAAATGGTGGAAGAGTTTGCGGAAGGAGTTCATAAAATTTCTGCTTCGATTATTTAATGTGTAACTATGCAGCACCAGTAGCTATAACAACTCAATATATATTTAACAATGGCTCCACTGGGAGCCTTTGTTATGAAGTTGGTTTAAAGCAAATGCCCTTGAAAAGAATTGTTGATTTTTGATTAAAAGAAATGCCCGGGAAAAATTTTATATTTCGTAATTGTAAAAGCCGGGTACTGCAATTTCCCGTTCGGTATGGTTTATTGGTGTACATACTCCAAAGGAAGAATAATCACCCGATACATGGTGTATGCAAAACGAAGCAAGATTTTCATCGATCGGGAGTGATAAAAAAATCAATTGATCTACTGAGTATGCAATTAATAACAGCTTCCTTTACAACATTCACCTCAATTAAAAAAAGTTGCCTGTTGAACAACGGGAAAATTTAATATACGCAATGTAGCATGTAAAATAATGAAGGCAAAGTTTTTTGCCGATGGTTACGTGGCTATACTTATTTGTTATGATGCCTTATCCCTTGTATTTTGAATAAGACCAATACCTGCGGAGAAAAAGATAGCGCCCAATACAGCAAGAATAATAATCCCTTTTATATTCCGGGTGCCCTGTCCTCCGTTCATGAAATAAATTGCGGCTCCAATCAGTCCACCAATGCCTAAGAGGGTTAAAATGATACCTAGTACTCGTTTTTCCATATAATGTAGTTTAAATACCCTTTTACAAATGAAGTGCCTGTTTATAGACAGTTTCACTGCTGCCGATTTTTATGATCAGAAAACTAAGGGAACAAGTCAATTAATCAGAATTCTCTATAAAAAACATTTATTTAAGAATCCCAACCTATTTAAAGTCTTTCCCAAACTGTGGTAAAATTTACCCTTTTGGTAAAAGATTTGAAACTGACTTGGTTTAATAGCCATTGGTTAAAACAAGTACTTAACCGTATATTAGTGGTATTGTACATCTTTTATTATTATACATTGTATATGTTGCGACTAACTTACTTTTTTTTATTTCATACCTGTCTGTTTACATCCTTGTTGCCTGCACAGGAAAGCTACCGGTACAATCCGGTGATTGATGTGTTGCATTATTCATTTGCAGTAGACCTGAATGATTTGAACAATGAGATAAACGGGAATGCTGCAATCTCTATTCTTTTTTTGCAATCAACCAGCACAATTTCGTTTGATCTTATTTGTAAAAATGATAAGGGAAAGGGGATGCGGGTGATTGCCGCAAAAGAGGGGGAATCCTCTTTAGATTTTGTACATGCTAATAATGTTCTAAAAATTAAATTGAGCCGCAATGCCATGTCAGGTGAAAGAAGAACCTATAATATCAGTTATGCAGGTACTCCGGCAGATGGGCTCGTGTTTAGTAAAAACAAGCATGAACAGCGTACAATTTTTGCTGACAACTGGCCCAACCGTGCCCGTAACTGGTTGCCCTGCATAGATCATGTATCAGATAAAGCGGGTGTTGATTTTATGGTGACGGCGCCGGATCATTATAAAGTTATTTCTAATGGATTGCTGATAGAAGAAAGCTCCATAGGGGAACATAGAAAATTTACGCATTGGCAGGAGAAAGTAGCCTTGCCCACCAAAGTGATGGTAATTGGTTTGGCGGATTTTGCGGTGAATTATGCAGGCAATGTGGAATGTATCCCGGTATCAAGCTGGGTATTTCCGCAGGATAAAAAGAATGGTTTTTTTGATTATGGCCAGGCTATAGAAATTTTGCCGTTTTTTATTAAGCAGGTGGGTGCTTATCCGTATAAAAAGTTGGCAAATGTGGAAGCCATTACCGTATTTGGAGGAATGGAAAATGCTTCCGCTATTTTTTATAACGAGAAAAGTATTACCGGTAAACGAGGGTATTCCGAGGAGTTGATCGCTCATGAAATTGCTCACCAGTGGTTTGGGAATTCGGTAACAGAATCCGGATGGCCGCATGTATGGCTGAGTGAAGGATTTGCAACGGAAATGACAAATCTTTATTTAGAAAATAAATATGGAGCCGACACACTCAAAGCAAGGTTGAAACAAGATCGTAAGCTTGTGATCGAATTCTCGAAAACACGCTTTACTCCTGTAGTGGATAGCAGTGAAAATCAAAATTATATGGCGCTGCTCAACCGAAATTCGTATGAAAAAGGTGGATGGATTTTGCACATGCTACGTAGAAAATTAGGCGATAGTTTATTTTGGAAGGGACTGCGCACTTATTACACCGACTACGCAGGAATAAATGCAATAACCAATGATTTTCAGAAAGTGATGGAAGAAGTTTCCGGTTTGAATCTAAACCAATTTTTTAAGCAATGGTTGTACACAGCCGGTCATCCGGTACTGGATATAAAATGGAATTACGACATAAAGAAAAAATTACTAACACTTCACATTACACAACAGCAAAAGCAAATGTTTTCTTTTCCGTTAGAATTTTCTTTTATTATCAAGGGATCAAAAAATATCAATCAACCACCTTTTGAAATACGGGATAAAGAAACAAAAATAGAAATACCTATGCCTTTAAAACCAACACAGGTAGTTGCAGATCCTGATACGAACCTGTTGTTTCAGGGTAGTACAAACGAGGATTGACCAACTTTCCTGAAAGGCAAAATTTGTAATACTGAGATGAATATTGCTTGGCACAATATTCATTTAGTATCAACAAAACCAACGCTTACAATTTGTGGTTTAATTTTCGTTCCATGATTTCATCTTTCAGTATTTTATTGATAGACGTTGTCGCATCCCTTAATATGTAAATGGTTGTGCCAATTTCTCTTGCCAATGGGTGCTCAATTCTTCCGGATACGTAAACCGACCTAAATAATTTTTTCTCCCTGGTTCTTTCAACGTCATCATCAGTAGCATCTTTAATCAGTATAACATTTTTTATTTCCATTTTTTCAAGTGGAAACCAATTGATATAATCCGCATTCATTGATACGGCACGCATATTTTTATATGTGGAATAATAATTAATTGCGCCCGCCTGGCCATAATTATCGCAAAGCACCAATGTATGTTCCTTATCAGGCAGGGAATTAAAAGCGCTATCTGTTTTTTGTGCCAATTCGCTCCAGCCAAGCATATCGGCATAATCCTGCGGAAGCTGATGATCCCTGCCATCTTCCCATCGCAATAGTCCAAGGGATTTTAACTGCCCGCTGTTTTGTTGAGTGTATTCAGGGCTTGGTACCGGAAATGCGATCTTATAAAATGGAATGAATACAACAAAAATAAAAAGTATGGCCACTGGTTTCAAATATCGCTTCCATCCTACCTGAAACAGGTGTTCAAGATATACAGCACCAAAAGCAAGGTACACAGGATAGATGCCGATGGCATAATAGCCTTTTGCCTTAAAGTAAACGAAGATGGACAATGTGAAAATGATTGACCATCCGAACACCCGATATTTTTTAAATGGAGGAAACCTGACTAATGCAATGATAGCAGCTATTATCACAAAAAGGGAACCCAAAAAAAATAATAGTTGTTCTTTCAAAAAATCAACCCGGTTTACATTGACTAATTGTGTGGCTGACAAGGTTTTCATATGATGAATTACAGGAAAATCATTATGGTATTGCCACACAAGATTAGGCGAAATGAGCAAGATTGTTGCAATGGTCGAAAAATAAAAAGTTTTTGAAATGAATATTTTTCTGTGTTCAGTTAACATTATCGCCGGTAAAAAGCCCAGTAATAAAAATACAATATTGTATTTATTAAGAAAGCCAATCGCAAAGGCAAAGGCTGCAATCCACAACCATTTGCTGGTGTATGATTGAATGTATTTTATAAAACTAAAGTAAAGAAATGTCCAGCATAAAATGTCAAATGAGTTGGGCTGGTAAAGCATATTCAGTCGCAGTATCGCTGAGAATAAAACGGCTACTGCACCCAGTATCATGGCAAACAGGCTGCCGTTGAGTGCTTCAATTGTTTTCCAAACTAATAGCAAGGTGAGTGCTCCAAAAACTGCAGGGAAAAATTTAACCCAAAACACGCCATTACCCAGTTGTAAAATCATCCATGAGATCCAGGAAGTAAATGGCGGTACGGATTCAAATCCCCAGGCAAGGTGTCTGGCCTGGTCAAGGTGCAGGTATTCATCCCGGTGTAAATCATAAGCAGGGTTGACCAGGAAGTATTGCAATGTAATTTTCAACAAAATAAAAAAACAAAGCAGCAATGTTTTTTTTGACAAGGGATGAGTTATTTAAATATAAATAAATAAATTTCAAAAGGTTTTTTATATACAAGAATAAGCAAAAAATCACCAATAATCAAAGAGAAGCAGCATCAAAGAGAGCATAATATAGAACAAATCAGCGTGTTACTTTAATCATCGGCTGGCCATCGACTACATGTTTTTTTTGCCCTCGATATACAAAAGATCCATTCGTCTTCAACTAAGTACTATCCTTTCACATCACTTAGCATATTATAATGCTATTGAGTTCAAATACGAAATTTATGTTTTTCGTAATGCACATTGCTTTCAGTTTTAATAATATTGATTTGGCTATCATGAAAAGAATCTCCTGTAAAGCAGTTCCAGCAAGGGATGTAAAATCTCAATACTTCTTTACAATAATTAACCAGGGTTTAAGTTGAAGATAATGACTCTCCGTTAGCTACTACCTTTACATTACCGAAAATGATCCGATGATATATAGTGGTAATTCATTTATTAGCAATGATACTGTAGCAGCAAATACTACACTTACCCAATAAGGCTCATAGCATTCTTACTTATTGCCTGCCAGGATGAAATAATAATACTTTTGACGATTTTGCTTTTCTACATATTTTATGTGGATTTGCAATTGCATGTATTGTTATGAAATTTAAAAATATTTATAATTAAAAAAATTAAAGAAATGAAAAATTTTAAAAAGATCGCAGCAACATTTGTAGCACTCGTAATAGCAGGAACAGCACTCAATGCAAGGGCTGTAACGCCTGTTAATCCATTTTCTTCCGAAGAACCTTTTACTGTAAGGTATATAGGAAATGACGGAGCGTATTTATTGTTCCAGGTTATTGTTAACTCGGATAATACAAAAAATACCTCTTTTGAAATTTCGGATAAAGCTGAAGGCGAGATTTATACAGCCAGTATCAACTCTGCCTATAAAGAACAGACCTTGAAAATTGAAAAGAGGGACAACCAGGAGTTGGATTTTAAGCTGGTAATTGGAAAAACTGTCTATTCAAGATCATTTGCCATTTTAGCAACAGTTGAGATGGAAAGGAAATAAAAGTATTGATAAAAATGCAAGTGACCTGCTTGTTTTAGCTGAAGGATAAACCTTGATTTTACTTTCTTAAAATGCCGTTATATTGTTCACCTGCAATATAACGGCATTTATATTTTCATGAAGACTTGTTATAATTGCGTCTATCACCAGGCTATGCAAAATGGTTTCAAGAATGGAAGAAAGAGCCCCGGCTAACAATACTTTACCCCACAAATCTTGGCTTTATTATAAAAGCAAAATAGCCTGGCGTCGCCTATATATATTTCTTGTGTTAGTATATCTCAATACATTCACTACCTGTATAACAGCAGCAGCCTGCAATGACCGGGATCATTGTATATGTACCTGGCAGAAGTTAACCTTTATAACAATCATTTATTTATTTTCAACTGAATTTTGTTACAGCGTCGCGTACATAATTTCACCTGGCAAATGCGTAAATATGCTGGCCTGAAAGGAGTTTTACTTCGTAATATTTCCTTTCGTATTCATTACTTTTTTAATCCCATGAAATGACGGGAAGGTGTAAACGTAATAAAAAAATAACAACAGATTTAGAATAGAAAATGGTGTTAAAATATATTAATTAATTTGTGACCTTTTTATACTATTGATTCTTTCTTATTTATCATTCATGTATGATTATAAAATACTTTGCTACACACTTTTATCGGGTAAAGTGAATAAATTAAATTCCGATTAATTGCTGTTAAATTTATTTCATTGCTCCTGAAAGCCCTTACTACAGAAGATTGTAGGGTAAAATACAATTTTTTATTTTTTACTGTCAATCTTTTATATGCAACAAACAGCTTAGTATTTTGTTAGTGGTGATGACAATGTTATTTAATTATGAACTGTTAAACGAATCGAATAATTCGATTTACAGAAGTCTTTTAATGAATGGTACAGGGAAAGTAGTATTAGCACTTCAAATGATGGAGGCGGTATTGATAATTTTATTTTATGCCACTATTTTTTACTGTTTTTTGGTAGTAAATATGACAGCTTTAAAAAAAATCTACGTGTAATCTGTACGCACTTTAAATCAAAAAATCCTTTGGGCATCATTAATGTTTACTTTTAAAATACACAACCAGCAAGGGATTGGCGTAATTTTGGACATTTTTAGAGTAAATAAAGCTCTTGTAACTTAGTCTGTAATCAATGAAACTTCAATCTACCTTTACATCATCAACAGCATTTAACTGTTGTTGTTAATCGTACTTTATCAATGTAGTAAATTTAAAAAATGTAGTCCCTTGTCATTTTTCTACAAATTACTACAGCAAAAATTTCTCAGGAAATTTTAAACGCTGCCAGCCATATAAAAAAATACCACAACGTTTGCACTTTTAATTAAGCCCGCTGTATGATAAAAATTTTTACCCTGTTTGTTGTTAAAAAAAACGAACAGAAAACAATGATTATCTAACAATTAAAATTAAAGATCATGACAAATTTAAAAAACATCGCAGTAGCAGTTGCTTCGATTGTAATATTTTCAAATATTACTCATGCACAGGCACTAAAGGCAAATTATTCGGTAAATTATGAAGAACCGCTAAAGGTAAAATACCTGGGTGAAGATGAAGGATATCTTTTATTCCAGGTAACACTAAAGTCGCCTTCCAGTTCCTTGTTCGCTATCTCGGATAAGAGCGAAGGAGAATTGTATTCTACTTATTTTTCTGATAATCTGAAAGTGCAAACTATTAAGATTGAAAAAAGAGATGAGCAGGAATTGGCTTTTAAACTTGTTTCAGGAAAGAAGACCTATTCAAAATCGTTTTCAGTAAACACCAGCAACGTTGAAACTACCACCGTAGCAGAAAACAATAACGTTACTACATTATAATCAACGGTAGTTAGTGAACAGGTTGAGATATTAGATTTAGTTAAATGCAGCCTTGCTTTACTATAGGTGTAACAAGGCTGCATCTTAAAATAATTGGATTAAAAGAGAACGATTTGATTTACTGATGGAGGAAAGTTGTTGTAGATTTATTCAGTAGCAGAACGAAAATGGAAGAGATAATACCAGAGAATGTTTTTAGAATATTAAGTAAGTACCCATTTGGAAAAATATAATAAGCGAATTTTTCCAAACTTCAATATATTGGGTTTCAAAAAATAGCTTACCTCTAAACTGTACTCCCTTATTCCCTTCCACGGACGCTTCGGCTTTACAATTGGCAACGTCAATAAATCCTGGTTAGTACCCAGCTTAAACGAGGGTATTTCATATCACAGCGATCTTCTCCCAGTATTTGTTTCTTGTTTCATGGTTGGATGTTCAAGTAACTGCCGCAATACATTTTTATCAGCGGCATTACATCCCTGTTATCAAGGCTAAAAATTTCTACCAGGCAGAAAAACAATATCAATTTATTACCATTGAATTGTAAAAAAAGGCTTGCTTTTTTTCAAGCCACGCTTTATAAAATAAAAAACACCCGTTTATCGTACCCGATGAATAGCAAACAATAATTATAAAAATTAAAAATTAAAACTATGTCTAATTTTAAAAACATCGTAATAGCAATAGCTTCAGTTGTAGTATTTAGTAATAATACCAATGCGCAGGTTGTAAAAGCTGGTTATTCAGTAACCGTTGAGGATCCGCTTAAAGTGAAGTATCTTGGTGATGATGGTGATTACCTTCTTTTCCAGGTAACCCTGCAATCTAATACACCGGCAAATACATTATTTGTAATTGATGACAGAAATGAAGGAGAAATATACTCTTCTGTTTTATCAAACAATTTTAAAGTACAAACGGTTAAAATTGAAAAAATAGAAAGCAAGCAGGTTTTAAATTTTAAACTCGTTTTAGGCAGAAAAACATATTCAAAATCTTTTTCGGTGAATACCAGGCTGGTTCCAAATACAACCGTTACAGAAACTGACATCACCAAATTATAATCCTGACTTTTTTGTTGATCACTTTAAATTTATAATCCCTGTTGCTTTGTAGCCTTGAAGTAAGTACCGATACCTTCAAGGCTGCATCGCAGGGATAATAAATTTCTTTCATTAAGCAAATTATTTGAACTACTAAATCAGCTGGTTCTATTTTTATTTGAAGCAGGTAATAGTAGAATCCTGGTTATGGATTACTGCGACATTGCCAATACGGTTTGCTGTTTTTAGTAAGACGACAATACTGCTTTTCGTTTCTAAGGATAAGTAACCTGCCTGCCTGTCAATAAAGCTTTTCCCAATTACCTGTGGCAGGTTTTTTTGCCGCCTTACAAATTCTATCTTTACAGATGGATAATTTCACCCTTGTTATATTTATCATAGCAATTCTCCTTATCTTATCTGTATTTTCAGCTAATATCAGGCTGCCATATCCCATACTATTATTATTTGTAGGCGTTATACTTGGCATGCTCCCTTTCATACCTGCACTGGCACTTGATCCAGAAATCGTATTCCTGATCTTTTTGCCCCCTCTATTGTACGATGCGGCATCAAAAACTTCCTGGCTCGATTTTAAGAAAGAGATACGCCCAATATCAACGCTGGCAATTACCCTGGTTTTTTTTACAACAATCGCTGTGGCACTGGCTGCACATTATTTTGTACCTGGCTTTTCGTGGCCGCTTGCATTTGTGCTGGGCGCTATTGTATCACCTCCCGATGCGGTAGCAGCTACCAGTATTACCAAGGGGCTTGGGCTCAACAGGAGAGTTATCACCATTATAGAAGGGGAAAGCCTTGTAAATGATGCATCCGCATTAATTGCCTATCGTTATGCAGTAACGGCGGTGTTGAGTGGCGTTTTCGTGTTCTGGAAGGCGGGCCTGGGTTTTTTAATAGTAGCAGCAGGCGGCGTGGGTGTTGGTTTATTGCTTGGCTATGTATTGGTATTTGCTCATAGAAAAATAACGGATAATTCCATTGTGGAAACCAGCCTTAGCTTGCTTACACCCTATATGGCTTATGTACTCGCAGAGCGGTTTCATGTTTCCGGGGTGCTGGCAGTGGTAACGGCCGGATTTTTTATAAGCTGGAACGCAAGAGAAATTTTTACTTTTAGAACAAGGATACGAACAAGGATTGTTTGGGATACGGTGATCTTTGTTTTTAACGGACTAATTTTTATTTTGATTGGGCTGCAGATGCCTGGAATCATTTCCCGGTTTAAAGAACAGGGGTTTATTCAAATGTTTGGATATGGGATGCTTGTTACTTCAGTCACCATCGCTGTTCGAATCATTTGGGTATTCGTGGGGTCATACAGCCCGGTAATTTTCAGGCGGAAAAATCCGGTGAATGCGGAGAGCGATATGGAGGAACCAATTTCATGGAAGAATGTGCTGGTAGTAGCCTGGACGGGCACACGCGGAGTGGTGAGTTTGGCCACTGCTTTAGCTTTGCCCATAGTCCTGGAGAATGGCAGGGCTTTCCCAATGAGGGAACAGATATTATTTTTTACATTTATAGTGATTTTATTTACCCTGGTGGTGCAGGGGTTAACACTTCCACTGCTGATTCGTATGTTAGGTATAAAAACGGAGGTGGGCCTGCAAAAACAGGAGGACAAGGACCTTGAGTTGTCCCTGACTGAAGATACACTTCGGTTTATTAACCGTGATTTTTCGGTTGAACTGGATGAAAAAGTAATAGAGCAGGTTAGAAAAATTTACGAAACCAATTACAGCATATTGTCCGGGAAGAAAGGGAAGGATTCCGTAAATAGTTTAAAACAGGTAAGCCAGTTAAACTTTATTATCCAGTTGCTATCAGCCCAACTTGAGATAGTAAAATACCAGCGTGAACTGCTGCTTAAATTTCAAAAGGAAGGTACGTTTAACGAGGACACCATCAGGAAGGCGGAATTGGCTTTAGACATTGACGAATTGCGGCTTAACAGTATGATGGCAAAAAGAGAAGAAAATTTATGATCCGGGTTTGAAAAGTAATCTGCATGTAAATACCGATAGCGGTACGATGAACGCTTACCGGATGAATAGATTTTATATAAATTTCAATTTATCAACTGAATAAAAAATCTATATCTTTTTCCGTCAATGCTTTTACAAAACCTTCTTCTTCGCCTATCAGGTCTTCTGCTAATTTCTTTTTGCGTTGTTGCAACTGCATGATCTTTTCTTCGATGGTATTTCTGCAGATCATTTTATAGGCAAATACATTCTTCGTTTGCCCGATACGGTGTGTACGGTCAATAGCCTGTTGCTGCACGGCTGTATTCCACCAGGGATCAAATAAAAATACGTAATCCGCTGCCGTTAAATTAAGCCCTGCATTGCCTGCTTTCAGACTTATCAGGAAAACTTTTTCAATAGAATTTTCTTCCTGGAAACTGTTTACCAGTTCCTGTCGTTTATTAACCGGGGTGCTTCCGTCTAAGCGACAAAAAGGGATATGGTTTTTCTTAAAACTTATTTCCAACAAGTCGAGCATTCCGGTAAATTGCGAAAATACCAGGGCTTTGTGATTGGGAATTATGTTTTTCAGTTCTTCCACCAGTATTTCCGTTTTTATGGAATCGTACGTAAAAAGATCC
>JBBQTL010000042.1:0-29285 GCA_038213285.1 Chitinophagales bacterium | reverse complement strand
CTAAATCCAAATCAGGGAGATTTTTACGGTTATTTTCCATAATACTAAAATTAATTATGGCGGCAAGTTACTACAAGGTTTTGACAAAACAATCATTTAAATAGCCAGAAAAGCTGACACAATAGTTTGAAGCTGTGAAACATATAAATTCAACCGCCATACTTTATTTTAGTATAATGGTGTCCTGAATGACTAATTTGGAGAAAAATTCCAGTGGAGAGTAAAATAAAATATATTTATAAAATCCTTGATAGCTATCGGATCAGCCATCAGACGCCGAATTATCCTCATTTCATCAAATATTTTTTGTGCAGTAAATTGCACCAACAATGATAATGAAATCAGACATCAAAAAATCAGACATCAGACATCCTATATTCCCCATTTCGTTAAGTACTATTTGTGTAGAAAATTGCACCAACAATGATAAGGAAATCTGACATCATCAATCCGATAGCTATCGGATCAGCCATCAGACGCCGAATTATCCTCATTTCATCAAATACTTTTTGTGCAGTAAATTGCACCAACAATGATAATGAAATCAGACATCAAAAAATCAGACATCAAACATCTTATATTCCCCATTTCGTCAAAAACTATTTGTGCAGTAAATTGCACCAACAATGATAAGGATCAGATATCAAAAAATCAGACATCAGACATCTTATATTCCCCATTTCGTCAAAAACTATTTGTGCAGTAAATTGCACCAACAATGATAAGGAAATCAGATATCAAAAAATCAGACATCAGACATTATTAATGTGGTATGGAATTAACGCAGGAACAATATGCTATTATTAATTCAACGGGTGACATTAAAATAAATGCGGTGGCCGGTTCAGGTAAAACTACCACCATTATTGAATATGCCGGCGCACGTCCCCGGAATAGCAAAATACTCTACCTTGCTTTCAACAGGTCTGTAAAATTAGAGGCGCTTAAAAAATTTGCTGACAAAGGTCTTGGCAATGTAAAAGTAGAAACGGCACATTCACTTGCCTATCGGAATATTGTTTTGGCAAATAATTACCGCGTAAGGCCGCAGGGCTATAAAACAAATGAAATAGCTGAATTGCTGGGATTACAGGGCTATGAAGAAAAGCATACGGAGTATATTCTTGCCAACCATATCAACAAATTCGTCACTTATTTCTGCAATAGCGACAAGCAAAAAGTGCAGGACTTAAATTACCTGGATGTAGTAAAGGATGCCAAAGCAAAAGCATTTGTTACCAGCTTTTACCCTTTGTTAGAAGCACAATCCCGGCTGTTGCTTGGTAAGATGGACAGCGGAGAAATTGACATTATTCACGACTTCTATTTAAAGAAATTCCAGTTATCCAATCCCCAATTAAATTTTGATTATATTTTGTTTGATGAAGGACAGGATGCTTCACCTGCCATGCTGGATATTTTTTTAAAACAACATGCCACAAAGGTTATAGTGGGAGATACACATCAGCAAATTTATAGCTGGCGTTATGCAGTGAATTCTCTTGAAAAAGTTGACTTTGCCACTTTTCACCTTTCCACAAGTTTTCGGTTTAGCCAGGATATTGCCAACCTCGCCATAGAAGTGTTGAAATGGAAAAGTCACCTGTATGACTATCAACCCATATCCATTACCGGCAATGGCGTATCGCGGGAGTACAAAACAAAAGCCGTGCTTGCACGTACCAACCTCGGTCTTTTACTAAAAGCAATTGAATATGTAACTGAAAAGAAAAAGGTTCAGCATATCTACTTTGAAGGCAATATCAACTCCTATACCTATGCAGATGAAGGCGCATCCCTTTACGATGTGTTGAATCTATACAATGGCAATTACGACAGGATAAAAGACAAATTAATAAAAGCTATGAAAAACCTGGATGAGTTGGAGGATTACATTGAGAAAACAGAAGAGGTGCAGCTGGGGATGATGGTGGAGATTGTAAGAGCTTATGGCAACAGAATTCCGGATATTATAAAGGCAATTAAAGATAAACATGTTGGCAATGGGGAGAAGGAAAAAGCGCAAATGATTTTCTCAACTGTACATCGAAGTAAGGGAATGGAATATGATGCGATACATTTGGTGGATGATTTTATTACGGAAGAAAAATTAAAACAACTAAAAGAAGAAAATAAAAAGGAAGGCATCAGCTCATCAAAATTAAATGAAGAAATCAATCTTTTGTATGTGGCGATTACTAGGGCTAAAAACATCATTCATATTCCTGAAAAACTGATGCCTGTTGAGTTTCCGGCTTCTGCTCAAATTAAAATTATCAGGGCAGTGTCCGCAGAAGAAATGCAACAAAGGGGAAATTTGAAAATGGAAAAAGAGATGCCTACGGGTAAAACCGGGAAGGTAGTTACAATGGAGAAGAAATTCTCAGTGGATGCGGTGAGAGAAAAGCATGGGGACGCATATACGCCATGGACACCTGACCTGGATAACGAACTGACCATTATGTACTGTGAAGGTGTTCACGTGAAGGAGATGGCCAGGCATTTTGGACGTACACAGGGTGCCATCAACAAAAGAATTAAAAAGCTGGAACTGGTGGATATTTACGGATGATTATACCATAAGATAATCAACAGATTTACCTTGTCTGTTCTATTTTAAAATATGGGGAAAAGTTTCTTTTAATTTTATATTTTTTTAATAAATCAACTGCTGTTTTCCATTTAACAAAACAAAAATCAATAAAATAGTTATTTTTACGTTTTATAATTATCCATTCCAATTTATTTTAAAATGAATACCAGGCTTTTAAAAATTGTATTTACCTGCGCTTTGGCGGTTGTTGTACATGGTATGTTATTTTCTCAAACGTCTTATATTAATTATGCGAAATCATCGGGTAAGTCGCCAGATTTATTCAGTAAGGTGGAAGATTCGCTAAAGAAACAATTTGAAGACAAGAAGTTGCAATGGCCCCCGCAGCAATTATACCTCCGCAGTTTTAAATATGACCGGCAAATGGAAGTATGGGTAAAGGAAGAAGGAAATAAGGTTGGGTTTAAATTATTTAAGACCTATAAAGTGTGTATGCAAAGTGGTACTATGGGCCCCAAGCGCATGGAGGGAGATTACCAGGTTCCTGAAGGCTTTTATTACATCAATGAATTTAATCCCAATAGCAATTATCACCTCGCATTAGGATTAAACTATCCCAATGCTTCGGATAAAATACTAAGCGATTCTTTGAGGCCCGGTAACAGCATTTATATTCATGGAAGCTGCGTATCTACCGGCTGCATCGCCATTACCGATTTCCCTATAGAAGAGTTATTTATATTGGCAACGCAGGTAAAAGAACAGGGGCAGGATTTTATACCGGTACATGTTTTCCCGGTAAAATACAGTGTAAAAAAATCTTTTGAATACCTCGCCCAGGCAACCAAAGAAAACCCATCACTGCAAACTTTTGCGGTAACATTAAAAAGTGCTTTCGACTATTTTGATGCGAAAAAACAATTGCCACTCATTCTCATTAATAAGAAGGGAGAGTATATTATCAATTAGATTTTGATGTCTGATGGCTGATTTTTTGATGTCTGATTTGGCTACCAGTATGTAACCTTCAGGCAGGTTTTAAATTGAAAACGCAAATTGTATTTAAAAAAATACCGGCATTTTTTATACATCTTTTAAATTAGAATCCGGTGCTTGTTTTATGCAATATATATTTCCTTAATGGTATTATCAAATTCTATATCTTAATCATAGTAAAATAGCGGTTTAAAAAAATCAGACATCAAAAAATCAGACATTTAAAGTGTCCTTCAATAACACCTGTACCGTTTCCCTTGTTTTCTGACTCAGTAATTGTATCCTGCCTGCGGTTAATTTTTGTATAATGGCTTCGTCATAATGACGTATGGTCAGCAACGTACAGTTTTTCTCTATCTGCACATCAAAAAATTCACTTGCTGCCAGCGCTAGTTTTTCAATCTTTTCCGGCTTGTCATCCAGGCAACAAAGCAGGCTGATGGCACCATTCTGCGATAAGTTGGGCCGGATCTTGCTCTCCCCAAATAACTGGTGCAGTTTACCTGCCAACACATCTTCCACAAAAGAAAAATCACGGGAACTTAATTGCATCAGCACCTGGTTATCTTTCACCACAATCACCGGGGGCAACAGATGATTAGGTTGGCTGCTGATGATAGTGCCTGCTAATCCGGGTTTCAAAAAACAGCGAACGTGCAGGGGAATCCCCTTGTTTTGTAACGGCTTAATCGTTTTGGGATGTATTACCTGGGCACCATAATAAGCCATTTCAATAACCTCTGCATAACTGAGTGCGCTGATAAACTGTGCATCGGCAAATTGCTTGGGGTCTGCATTCATTACGCCTTCCACATCCTTCCAGATAGTCTGGTTTTCCGCATCCAGCATATTGGCAAAAACAGCCGCTGTATAATCGCTTCCTTCCCTTCCAAGGGTAGTACTTTCATTTTCATCAGTGGCCCCAATAAAACCCTGGGTAACCAGGATATTGGTTGAATCAAACAAAGGCCGCACTATGTCATTCACTTTTTGTTGTGTAAAGTTCCAGTCAATAATACCATCCCTGAAATTATCATCAGTTCTGATAATATCCCTCACATCAATCCATTGATTTTTTATATCGATGGTATTTAAATATTTGCTCACAATAGCCGTACTCAGCAACTCGCCGCAGCAAACAATCTGGTCGTAATAATAATCATAATCCCTCACCGGTTTATCATGCAGCATCCATTCAACCTCAGTAAAAATATCATTGAGCCCATGCAACGGATGATGCAATAATTTTTCTGAAAGATCAATATGTTCCTGTTTTACCTGGTTAAAAAGCATAAGGGCTTCTTCCTTGTTGCCCAAATAAAATGCATTGGCCACTTTTTCAAGCGCATTGGTTATTTTACCCATCGCTGAAATGACGATCAGCAGTTTTTCACCTTTGCAGGATTGAATGATTTTAGCAACGTTCTCAATTCTTTCTATGCTGTTGATGCTGGCGCCGCCAAACTTAAAAACCTTCATTTAGTTAATTTAAAAATTTAAAAATTCGGGAATGTGAAAATTAAAAAGTTTGCCAACCAGAAAATCGTCAAACCTTCATTTATGAAATACTATTTAAAAAAATATACTCCAGAACCCTCCTTCGGGGGGCAGGAGGGCTTGTTTTCATAATAATCTTACTACATTTGAAGCGCAAATTTAAATTCTTAAATCTGCAATCAAAAAATTAAGTATGGTTATTAATCGTAGAGTACAAACCCTGGATGAGTTTACCATACAGCAAATGCGTGATTTTCCAAATGCTACCGGCGAACTTTCAGGGTTGTTACGCGATATCGGTCTTGCTTCCAAAAGAGTGAATGTAGAGGTTAACAAGGCGGGATTGGTTGATATACTCGGTGATGCCGGCAGTATCAATGTGCAGGGCGAAGAAGTTAAAAAGCTCGATATCTATGCCAATAACCAGTTTGTAGGGGTGCTTCGGCATGGTATTAGTTGTGCAGGCATCGGCAGCGAGGAGTTAGACGATATACTGGTTTTTGATGATGAGATCAGCAATAACAGCAAGTATGTATGCCTTTTTGATCCGTTGGATGGCAGTGCGAATATTGATGTAAATGTATCAATAGGTACTATTTTCAGCGTATTCAGACGGGTAACAACTGTTGGCACGCCCGCAACAATAGCCGATTTTTTACAGCAGGGAATTAAGCAGGTTGCAGCGGGTTATGTAATTTACGGCTCGTCCACTATTTTAGTATATGCTACCCGAAGGGGTGTAAATGGATTTACGTTGGATCCTTCTATTGGCGAATACACATTAAGTCATCCGGATATTAAGTGCCCCCCATCCGGCAGAATCTATTCGGTGAACCATGGCAACTTTTTCCAATACGAAGAAAATGTGCGGAAATACATTAATGTGTGCCAGCAAAAAGACAAATCCAGCGGTGGTCCGTATACGCAGCGATACATTGGCAGCATGGTAAGTGATGTGCATCGCAACCTGATTAAAGGCGGAATATTTATGTATCCGGCCATAAAGGATAAGCCGGGGGGTAAACTAAGGTTATTGTATGAGTGTAATCCCTTCGCATTTATAGTTGAAGTGGCAGGTGGCAAGGCTACTGATGGCAAACAACGCATACTGGAAATTCAACCCACAGCGGTACATCAGCGCACACCGTTTTATGTAGGTAGTAAACTGATGATGGAAGAATTGGAAACATACATCAATGCGGCTCCTTCTGAGGCGAATCAATAACATAGGAGTAATAATATTTATTAACAAATACTCCGTTAACAGGAAATCGAAATCCTGCAATTACCGGAGTCTAAAAGCCCTTTAGGGGTTGGGGCATGCAAAACATAATCATCTCGGTAAAAAATCTGGTTAAGAATTACGGTTCTTTTGAAGCAGTAAAGGGTATTTCATTTGATGTAATGGAAGGCGAAATATTTGGACTGCTTGGACCCAATGGTGCGGGTAAATCCACCACACTCGAAATAATGGAAACCCTGCGACCAAAAACCAGTGGCGAAGTAATAGTGAACGGATTAAACCTGGATAAACAACCGGATGATATAAAAAAAATAATCGGTGTGCAGTTGCAAACATCGGGCTTTTATCCTGGGTTAAATTTATTGGAACTGATTGCATTGTTTGCGGGATTGTATAACCAATCGGTAGAGCCGATGGAGTTATTAAAACTGGTTAACCTTGCCGACAAGGCAAAAAATAAATATAAAGAAATGAGTGGCGGACAGAAGCAACGGTTTTCCATTGCCACTACACTTATTAATCAACCTAAAGTTGTTTTCCTGGATGAACCTACTACGGGCCTTGATCCGCAGGCCCGCAGGAATTTATGGGAACTGATCAAAGACATCCGGTCAAAAGGAACCACGGTAATTATTACCACGCATTATATGGATGAAGCGGAACAATTGTGCGACCGCATCGCCATCATGAATGAGGGTAAAATAATTGCATTAGCTTCGCCCGATAAAATGATTGATGACCTGGTAGCATCGGGTTTTGAAAAGCCCAAAGCGGTTAAATCAGCCAATCTCGAAGATGTGTTTATCAAACTCACCGGTCAAGAAATGAGAGACGAGTAAATTTAAATTTCAATTATAAATCAAAACAAAAATGAAGCAGTTTTTTTTAGTAGTTAGTGCAACAGTGATGGTAGCGTCGGTAATGCAAGCACAGGTGAAACCAAAATTAAAAGTTGTAAACCCTGCTGGGGTGGTGAAGAAGGCGCCAGGGTTATTAAGAAGTTCATTGGATTCTTTTAGTTATGCACTGGGATTAAATATCGCCAAAAATTTGCAGCAGCAGGGGATTGATAAGATTAGCAATACCGCCATGCAAAGAGCATTGGATGATGTGTTTTATAAGAAGCCTGTATTGTTAAATGATCAACAGGCCAATATGTGTATCCAGGAAAAAATACAGGGCAATATGGCAAAGAAAAATGAAGTGGTAAAAGCAAAGGGAACCGCTTTTTTAACAGCCAATAAAAAGCGCCCCGGTGTGATTACATTACCGGATGGATTACAATATGAAGTAATTAAAAAAGGGGATGCGGCCTCTGAAACACCGAAATTGCAGGATACTGTGGTGGCGCATTATGCAGGTACTCTCATTGATGGTAAAAAGTTTGATAATTCTTACGACAGGGGCGAGCCATTGACGATACCGGTTGGAGGTGTCATCAGGGGCTGGACGGAGATTTTGCAGTTAATGCATGTTGGCGATAAGTGGAAAGTATTTATCCCAAGTGAACTGGCTTATGGCGATCGCGGTGCAGGTGCGGATATTCCCGGCGGTGCGGCATTAATTTTTGAGATGGAACTCTTAGGCATTAAACCGGCAGCAGTATCAACAGAAGCTCCTAAACAAAACTAATTATGGAAGACCTTCGTTATCCCATCGGCAAATACACTGAACAGCCATTTTCTGAAAAGCAATTACAGCTATGGTTGATTGACATCAAATTTTTACCGCAGCACCTGGAGAATGCAATTTTAAATTTAGATGAAGGGCAGCTCAATACACCGTATCGTTCCGGTGGTTGGACGGTAAAGCAGTTGGTACACCATGTGGCCGACAGTCACATGAATGCATACATACGTTTCAAACTCGGGCTTACAGAAGATAACCCAATTATTAAAACGTATGACGAAGCAGCATGGGCCGACTTAAGCGATACGAAAAATTTACCCATCAATATTTCATTAACCATTCTTCATGCACTACATGCAAGATGGATGGAAATATTAGAGGCCATCGCTACAGAAGATTGGAAGAGAACGGTCTATCATCCGGAGCATAAAAAGAATATCACGTTATGGGATTTGCTTGGCATGTACGCCTGGCATAGCAGGCATCATACAGCGCATATAACGGCGCTAAGAGAGCGGATGAAATGGTAAGGCGACATTGCTTTACTAGTCTCACAAATCTTACAGGTTTTTAAAACCTGTAAGATTTGTTTTTAAACTATTAAAAATATACTTCCATCAGCATGAACTGGAAAACAATATCATCAGAATACATTTCAAAGCATCCTTATTTTACTTCCCGAAAAGATAAATGCGAAATGCCGGATGGTAAAATTGTGGAGGCTTACTATGTAGTGGAGTTACCTAACTCAGTATGTGCGCTGGCTATCACTGAAGACGGAAAGGCTTTGATGGCAAAACAATACCGGCATCCAATCGGCGAAACGTTGATAGAATTACCGGGAGGTTTTGTAGATGTCGGCGAGGAACCTGATAAAGCGATTGCCCGTGAATTGTTGGAAGAAACCGGCCATGAGTTTTCATCAATTGAATATGTAGGCAAAGTGTCGGCCAACCCGGGACTATTATCAGGCTTTACTTATTTGTACCTGGCACAGGGCGGTAAAAAAGTATCGGATCAAAGTTTGGATCACAACGAAGAAATTGAAGTGCTGCAGGTGCCATTGGCACAAGTCAGGGAAATGTTGGCTAAGAATGAAATATTGCAGGCCCTGCATGTATGTTGCCTGCAGTATGCTTTTCAACGGCTGGATTTGGTGGGGAGTTGAGTGTGTTATTGCGGTGGGCTTTCTTCATCCGCTGCTTTTTATTTTTTCTACCGCTTTCTTTTTTTACTGCAGCTTTACCTTTTTCGATATACCGCCCCTGCCGCCATTGTTCCTCACGGAGCCAGTATAATGAGTGTGAGGCTATCTCGACAACACAACTTAAGCCCACGGTCGCCGTTGTTGTGTATGCAGCTAGGGCATTGTGCGTAAGGGTACCAACAACACCGCTTACTATTTTAATTTAATTTTTGTCAGCCCTATAAGTTGTTGGTGAGCCAATACGCATGACCATCCGCACAAGCACACAACAACGGCTACAGTGTGCGTCGGGCAATTGGGTTGCCACCTTTCAAAGGTTGGCAACCCTGTCAAAAAACTTTTATTTTTTTTATTTCGAAACCCCACCGTTGCCGCGTATACAACTGGAGCATTGTGAATGAGGGTACCGACAACACCGCATACCCGTAAAATTTAGTTCACGGCGGCCTTACAATACCACAATCTCTCATAGCGGGAACATCTGCTTAAATTGTGACTTATTGATAATCTTTATTTCTTGTACCGGATTTCCAAATTTTCTTTTTGTGATAGAATATGAGTATCACCACTTGTTACAAATCCTGAATTGGTTTGCAATGCAAGGGCAATTATATAATTATCTTTTTCATCATCGGGTATGTAATTTTTTATCGGGTAGGTGATAGCAAAATGGGTAGTAATTTCCTTTAACAGGTTTACAGATTTCGGGACATTTACCCGGTACTTTTGGATATGGTCATAATTTAAAACAGCATTAAATTCAGCTACAAGTTCATCACAACAAAAAACATCAATTTTGTGTAAGCTAATAATGTCAATAATTTTCTGTTGTTGGTTGGTGATGAAATAACTTATCCGGATATTATTGTCCAATACAAACCTGTTTACTCTCATGATGATACTCTCGATTCATGTTTCCATTTATCAATTTGTTTCATAGTGGGTTTTTTCAGATTTTTCGGCGGGCTTGCAATAATACCGGCACCTTTTCTTTTCAGCCGTTTTACTCTTAACCTGGTTAAAAGTAAATGTTGATCCAGGGGGTCAAGCAGTGCGGCCTCCTTTGCAATTTCATGAATAACTTCTTTAGTTGCTTCCGGCATTTTGAAATGTTTTGACAAATTTAATTAAAAATCATGAGTTAAGATTTGGTAAATAAATTACTAAAACGGAAGAATACTTTAGCCTACTTTTTATATTTGATTTTTGTGAGCCTTACAAGTTGTTGGTGAGCCAGCCCACATTATCATCCGCATAAACACACAACAACGGCAATAGTGGTCTTCGGGCAATAGGGCTGCCAACCTTTGTGTTTTTTATTTCGCAAGCCCACTGCCGCCTTTGTTGTATATGCCGCCCGGGTAATGTGCGTGAGGGTACCAGCAGCACCGCTTTCTGATTACTTTTAATTCGTGTCAGCCTTATAAGTTGATGGTGAGCCAGCCCGCATTCTCATCCGCACAAACACACAACAACAGCTACAGTTGGCTTCGGGCTAAATCATTACCTCTGGTTATCTATTCTGGCGATTAAACATCCACCTCCCCAACCAAAAACACACTCCCGCAAACAATAATCAAATCATCGGCTCCGGCCTGTTGTTTTGCTGAAATGATTGCCTCGTTTGCGTCGTCAAAAGTAGTGCCCGATAAGCCAAATTCACCGGCTTTTATTTGAAGTTCAGCGGCTGATAGCGCCCTTGGTATATGTGCGTTGGTAAAATAGTAAATGGCATCTCTCGGGAGCAAGGATAATACTTTTGAAACCTCTTTATCCTTCACCATCCCAATCACAAAATGTACCTGCTTTTTTTGCGTTTGCTGAAAGTAATCAACCTGTTCCAACACCTGCCGGATGCCATCTTCATTGTGTGCCACGTCCAACACAACCATTGGCTTATCAGCTATCACATCCCACCTGCCCTGCAGACCGGTTAAATTTTTCACATTAGCCAGTGCGTATTTTTCTGCTTCATTAGGGATGGTAAAGCCTTGTTCCTTCAAAATAGCCTCCGCACATACCACCGTGCGTAAGTTCTTTGCCTGGTACAACCCGTTCAGATCGAGCAAAAAACTTTCTGTTACATGGTGGGCTATACTGGTTATATCACAATTTAATTGCCTGTTACCAGCCTTAATATTGTTTATTGCGTATTCCTCCTGCGCAAAATGAATGGGGGCATAACAGATAGTTGCTTTGTTTTCAAATACCGGCCTGGTTTCGTTGATATATTCCCCGATTACAACCGGGACTGATGGCTTGATAATCCCTGCTTTTTCATATGCGATTTTTTCCAACGTATCGCCTAAAATATTCATGTGGTCGTAACCAATATTGGTGATGACGGATAGAATAGGGGTTATGATATTGGTACTGTCCAGCCTGCCGCCAAGGCCTGTTTCAATTACCGTAATATCTACCTTTTGTTCAACAAAATAATCGAACGCCATGGCTACGGTTAATTCAAAAAAAGAAGGTTGTATGGCTTCCGATATTTTTTTGGTTCGTTCCACAAATTCAACTACAAAGGCTTCACTCACCATTTCGCCATTTATCTTAATCCGCTCCCTAAAGTCTTTTAAATGCGGTGAGGTGTACAATCCTGTTTTATATCCTGATTGTTGTAAGATGGCCGCCAGCATGTGACTTGTACTGCCCTTTCCATTGGTACCTGCAATATGAATGCTTTTGAATTTGGTCTGGGGGTTGTCCAGCGCATTGCATAATGCGATGGTATTGTGAAGATCTTCTTTATAAGCAATTGCACCAACCCTGCTAAACATCGGCAGTTGAGCGTACAAGTAGTGAATTGTTTCCTGGTATGTCATGGTAAAGTACATTGTTTACCAAAAAGTGTTGACGGCATATTTTGCATATTGTCGTCCAGTGTAACCAACGTTAAATTTTTATTGATACATTGAGAAATGATTATTCTGTCAAATGGGTCTCTATGATGATAGGGTAACCGGGCAACAGTAAATGTGTCTTCGGTTAAAACAGGTAATATCAGAAACCCATTGAATTCAACCTGTTTATTTATTTCGGTAAATGGTTTTTGAAGAACTATTTTATTCAAACTTATTTTAATGGCAATTTCCCAAAGTGTTGCAATACTAATATAATTGACTGAATCTTCTGCTTCGATAAGAGATTTTTACTTTAGCAGAAAGTTCTTTTGCATCTTTAATAAACCAAATGAAAGTATGGGTATCCAGCAGATTGTTCATTACTGCATATATTCTTTAAAGTAGCTAAGTGGTTCATCAAAATCAGTAGCCATTAAAAACAACCCTTTACCACTGCCTGCCTTTGCTTTGTTGCTAATTGTTCCTTTCTTAGTTTTTTTTTCAATAGCATTCACAAAAGCTTCCACTTCCAATTTTTCCTTATCAGGAAGTGTCGAAATTTTTTGATATAAGAGGCTATTATCCATTTGATGTTATTTTACAAATGTATAAATTTAATTCTGCGCTCTGGATTAAAAATAACACGCATTTATTTTAATTCACATTAAAATTAAACTGCACTGTAACCGTGCTTTCATCATTTGATTTGTCAAACTGTACGTTTCTTAAGTATTGAATAATGGCATTGGCATAAGTCTGTGCCCTGGTGGTGGAGTTTTTACCAAACCCAATAAAGCTGCCCGTGCCGGATGGGGAAACCCTTACCGTAGCATATACGGTTGCTTTAGCCAAATCACCAGTAAAGGAATAATATTTAATAATTTTTCGGTTGCCGATTACCCTGGGGCCGCCGCTTCTGCCACCCGGGGTGTTGCCATAACTGTCTGGCTTACCTGATGGATCACCGGCATCACCTTTACCGCCCGGAGTATTGCCTTGGGAACGATAGCCATTGTCTTCTGTTGCGCCATTACCTGTGCCATTACCCGGTCCATTATAAGTGATTTTTGGCTTTTGTGGTTTAGGTGCAGGCGGTGCTACAACGGTGGAGGGGTTATTTGTTTTTACCGGCTTTGTAACCGGCTTTTCAGAGATGTTGTTTGTTTTTATTTTTGGTCTTTCAATCCTGGTAACTGGTGCTGCATCTTCTTCTGCGTTGTCGTCCGGTTCTATGCTTTTTGATGGTTCTTCTTTTGCAGCGAATGCTTTTTGTGGTTGCACTTCAGGTTCCTGCGCAGGTGCTCTTTGACCTTTTATTAGTGGTTGTTCTACACCGAATCCATCCTGGTTATTGCCGAGATTAATTTCCAGTAAATCCTGCGTTAGTATCGGGGGAGGGGATGGTATAAGTATCGGCCAGGTAATGATAAAGGCTAACATTAGTAATACACCACAGATAATAATAGTATAAGTAAATGCCTTTTTATTTTTTTCAGCTTCAAATGTTGCCTGCATAGTTACATTATAAGTCACATCAAAGTTATTTGATTAAATGCAAACGGTGCAATACCATGCCAAAATATATAGGAGCTGTTAAAGGTTTAACAATATACGACTGGTTTTTAACGGTAAAATGGTTAAACCTTGCCATCATGGGAATCAGGATTTAAAAAATATGTCGTAACCGAAACGAATAATGGTTCCGATAATTACCACCAGGAAAAATATTCGTATAAATGTGTTGCCTTTTAAAATAGCCAGCCTGGCACCTAACATGGATCCGGTAAAATTGCAGATGGCCATCGGGATAGCATACTGAAACAAAATATGGCCGCTGCCCCCAAAGAAAATAATGGACCCCAAATTAGTTGCCAGGTTTACAAACTTGGCGTGTGCACTCGCTTTAAGGAAATCAAAGCCCAGGGCACTGATAAAAAACAGCACGAAAAAGCTTCCTGCCCCAGGGCCTATAAATCCATCGTAAAACCCGATCATGAGTGCAAACAGGCCACCATACAACCATTCATTTTGTTGGCTGTGGTTTTTTAAGGATGCAATACCAAAATCCTTTTTAGAATAAGTATAAATGGCAACAATGATCAGCATTCCAAATATGATCGGCTTCATAAAAGCATTGCTTACCATTGAAACTGTTTTGGATCCGGCATACGCTGCTAACAGTGCAATGCCGCACATGATAGCTAATAATTTCCACCGTAGTTGTACAATGCGTGCATATTGAACAGCCGCAATGGAAGTGCCTAAAAATGAAGGTATTTTGGTGGTGCCTAATAATGTGGCTACCGGGTACTGCGGTAAGGTAATCAGAATGGCGGGTGTTTGTATCAATCCGCCTCCCCCCACAATAGCATCTATAAAACCTGCGGCAAAAGCAGCAATACATAAGATGAGCATTACTGTCGTCATCACTTGTTGTAATTCCTTTCGCCAAATAATAAACTGCCAATGCGAACCATGTTGCTGCCTTCTTCCAAAGCAATGGTATAATCACCACTCATGCCCATACTTAAAATGGTTAAGTTGCCAAAAGCATCAAACAATGTTTTTAAATACTTAAATTCATTTCTTACCAAATCCTTATCGTCACTAAACGAAGCCATTCCCATCATACCGGCAATGTGTACATTTTTTAATTCCGGCAGGCTTTTTAATTCGTTCAATTCGGATTCATTAAAACCAAACTTCGTTTCCTCTTTGGCAATATGCACCTGTAAAAGACAATCAATAACCCGGTTGTTTTTTAATCCCTGTTTATTGATCTCTTTTAATAAAGAAAAGCTATCCACGCCATGAATCAAATGCACAAAGGAAGCTATGTATTTTACTTTGTTGCTTTGCAGGTGGCCGATAAAATGCCAGCGGATATCTTTGGGCAACGCCCCTTCTTTTTCTACCAGTTCCTGTACATAATTTTCTCCAAAATCACGTTGGCCCAATTCGTATAATGCCTGGATGTCTTCAGCGGGTTTGGTTTTGGAAACAGCTATAAGAGTAGTATGCGTTTCATCTAATCCCGATTTTATTTTTTTATATGCTTCAATCTGTAATGCCATATTAAATAGAAATTTTTAGCCATGATAAATTTTGAATTTTTTTCATCAGGAAATAACAACTTGCCGCAGAAAATGGTATCAAAGCGGCGGGTGCCCAGCTAATTTTAAGCGCAATATAATGTACGCCAATTAGCAGGCCAATCATTACGAACTGCAAAATTACCTGTATAAATTTACCCGTCTGTTGCTTTACATTTGGCTGCCGGGTAAATGGCAAATAGTGATCGGAGAAATAAGCAGTTACCAGGAACAGCAAGATGCAATTGAAGAATCCTAAAACTATATCATCAACGATGGGAAGGCCCCAGATATAATATGCAAATGAAATCAGCGTAAAATACACCGGTACAAAAAACTTTATTAATAATACCTTCAATGTACCACTGATTAGCTCACCTGGTTTTGTTAAAGGTGAACTTTGATACACCCATGAAGCCATGTAATTATCGTAAAAACTAACAATGCTTATGCCTGCTGATACACCCATAATGGGTAGGTATAGAAACCATAGAAATTGTTTAGTAGCCGGTAGTTGCTGCCAGGTATCAGTTATATTTCTGCCATTTTTAAAAATTATGATAAAAGCGAAAACTGCAATATATGCCAGGCTCGGATAAAACTGTATCATAAAGTTTTTATCTCTGCCGGTTATTTTCCAAACCATTTCAAATCCGGCAGTTTCTGTTTTAGTACTGCATACAAGTGCTGCCAGTTTTTCTGAAAGCCTCCCGTGTTTTCTATTGCTTACTAATTTTTTGTTGACAGATTGGGTAGCATTACCTAGCAGTGCCAATTTTTGGGAGAAGGAAGGCGCTAAATATTTAATCATAACCCAAACCGTAAAAAGTGGAATTGCAATGGTGCAGCCAATCATCAGCAAGTGGAGGGCATCAAAATTGAGTTGCTGTAAAGCTTCCAGCGAAACTGCCATCCATACGGGGGGAAGCAGGTACGAATACCAATGAAGGTTTAAACTGTAATTGTTTATATCAAAATTTATTAAACGTGGAATGATCTGTGTGCCTGCTGCAAAAAATATTGTCAAAAAAATTTGAAAATACCCTACGATGTCTTTTATTTTTTGTTCATTGCTAAAGCGTAGCATCAACCCATAAAGCAAGTAAGTAATAAATACGGCAAATGCAACCATTAAAAATGAAGTAAGCAGCAGGCCGGCACCCACAAGCCCTCCGTATTTTATAAAGGCAATTATGATAGGAGCAGTTGCCAATGCAATGGTGAATTGCAGTAAGTACACTAATATGTGTACCACCCTCGCAACAAATAAGGTGCGGCTGTTTACAGGTTTGGGTAATATGATCTGTGCATCCGCAGTATCCAGCAATACGCTGCTAAAGTCTGTTACCAATGTCATCGCCATCATAAACAGCAAATAAGCATGCAGGTAAATCATGCCTAGCAATAGTGAATTTAATGAATAGATAACAAATCCTATAAACAATCCCAATCCAAAATAAATGATGAGTGTCATTAACAATGGATTGCTATGCTCTTTCTGTTGCCTTTGTCTAAATCCTGCAGGGGTGCGCCGCCTGTCCATCAGTACCTTCGTTTCAGCAATAATTTTAAGTTTGTCAAAATTGATACCCTTCGTATAAAAAATTTGTACCAGGCGCAGTAATACATTTAAAATGATTTTATCCATTTTTGTTAACTGCTTAAAATGTGTATGAATTCTTTTGCCGTGATCGTATTTTGTTGATCGCCACCTGTAAGTGATGTAAAAATGTTTTCCAATGAACCCTGTTGTGCCTGTTGCTGCAGGCTATCAAAACTGCCATCCGCTATTACCTGGCCTTTATCTATGATTATTATCCGGTCGCTTATTTTTTCTACCACGTCCATTATGTGGGAAGAATAAAAAATTGTTTTGCCGCTTTGTTTTAGTTGAGAAAGAATTTCTTTTACCAGGATGACTGCGTTGGCATCAAGACCGCTCAAAGGCTCATCTAAAAAAATAACTTCGGGATTGTGTATGAGACCACTGATCAAAAGTACTTTTTGTTTCATCCCTTTGCTATAGGCATTCATTCTTGTTTCAGCCTTATCCGTCAATTCAAACAAGCGTAATAACTCACGGGATTTTTTACCGATCATTTCATCGGATAAGCCATATAATTTTCCAACAAAACGTAAATACTCTATAGCGCTTAGTACATCGTACAATGCAGCCTGTTCAGGTATATAACCAATTCGTTCTTTAATTTCAATAGCATGTTTGCGTACATCCAAACCGAATACGGTTACCTCTCCCTCAAAGTCATCTGTAATGCCACTGATTATTTTTATGGTGGTGCTTTTGCCTGCCCCGTTGGGCCCTATATAACCTACCACCTGGCCTGCAGCAATACTTAAATCAATACCTTTCAGCACATAGTTACCATTGAATTGCTTTTTAAGCATACTGGTTTTAATTACACTCATAATTGTAGTTGTAGGGTGGCAGATTTGCCGCTTTCGCAACGTAAAGTAAACACAAAAAAAGTGCAACCTTCAAAAGTAGTTTGCACTTCCTGTTTTCATTGCTTAAAAAGTATTAGTATGCTTCTTTCTCTATCCGCCACGGTGGACGGCAAGGATGGGCAGCTTTTTACTTCAATATACTCCTGCTAATCACAATCCGCTGCACCTCACTCGTACCTTCATATATCTGCGTAATTTTGGCATCTCTCATCATTCTTTCTACATGGTATTCTTTCACAAAACCATAGCCGCCGTGTATTTGCACTGCTTCCGTGGCGGTCCACATCGCGGTTTCCGATGCGTACACTTTTGCCATGCTGCCGCTAACAGTATAATCGAGGTGCTCGTCTTTTTCCCATGCCGCTTTCAGGCACAATAAACGGGCGCATTCTATTTTGGTAGCCATATCGGCCAGTTTAAACTGGATGATCTGGTGATGCATAATTTCCTTGCCAAAAGCCTTGCGTTGTTTGCTGTAAACCAACGATCTTTCATAAGCACCACTTGCAATGCCCAATGCCTGTGATGCGATGCCGATGCGGCCGCCGGCCAGTGTTTTCATGGCGAACTTAAACCCAAAGCCATCTTCACCAATGCGGTTTTCTTTGGGCACTTTCACATCGTTAAATAAAATGGTATGCGTATCACTTCCGCGAATGCCGAGCTTATTTTCCTTGGCGCCAACTACTACTCCCGGCCAGTTTTTTTCTACAATAAAAGCATTGATGCCACGGCTGCCCTTGCTTACATCCGTTTGTGCAATTACCAGGTAAACGCTGGCGCTGCTGCCATTGGTGATCCAATTTTTAGTACCGTTCAACAGATAATAATCTTCTTTGTCTTCGGCAGTCGTTTGTTGTGATGTGGCATCACTACCGGCTTCCGGCTCACTCAGCAGGAAAGCGCCGATATGCAGTTCGCCCTCTTTTTTACCCTGTGCCAGTGGTACCAGGTATTTTTGTTTCTGTTCTTCATTCCCATATTCCTGCAGGCCATAGCACACAAGGCTGTTGTTTACGCTCATGCATACACTCACGCTGGCATCTACCTTGCTTATTTCTTCCATCGCCAATACATAGCTGATCGTATCCATTCCACTACCGCCATATTCGGGTTTTACCATCATGCCCATAAAACCGAGGTCGGCCAATTTTTCGATTTGTTCCCGTGGAAATTTTTGTAACTCGTCTCTTTCAATTACGCCAGGCAGGCATTCCGTAACTGCAAAATCACGGGCCGCTTTTTGAATCATCAAATGTTCTTCAGAAAGTTGAAACTGCATAAACAAACGTTTTTTAATTAGGGTGCAAAAATAAGGTTTCAAAACTAATGGTTGTTAGTTTATTGGTTGTTTTTTGTTGATTGGCAGTAGTAGCATGAATAAACTTCGGTGGCGTCAGTCTATCCCGTGTTTTAACCGGGACTCCGTTCTACCGAAGTTCGATATTAAATTTTTTTACTTTGTAAATGAATCGAAAGTTTTAATAGCCGTTGTTCAAATTCCGGTGCCTTAAAAAATGATTATTTAATTCTTGCTAACTACTTTAGTATTGCTATATTTGATATCCCATGTATGCAATCGTAGATATAGAAACAACCGGTGGATATGCTTCCGCTTTCGGCATCACCGAAATAGCCATTTATATTCATAATGGCAAAAAAGTGGTGAAGCATTTTGAAACACTCATCAATCCACAGCAAAATATCCCCCGGTACATTACTGCATTAACCGGTATCGATAATTCGATGGTGGCTGATGCACCGGCTTTTGAAGAAGTGGCTGAAACCATATTTGAACTATTAAACGATCACATCTTTATTGCCCACAATGTAAACTTTGATTATTCTTTTATAAAGCATCATTTAAAAGCGGCGGGTTTTGAGTTAACAGCCAAAAAACTATGCACCGTACGCCTTGGGCGAAAAGTATTTCCCGGCCTGCCATCCTATAGCCTGGGTAATCTTTGCCGCTCATTGGAACTACCCATCGAAAACAGGCACCGGGCAGGCGGTGATGCAAAGGCTACCGTACAGTTATTTGAACATTACCTGGCCAACGGTGCTGACCTGCATATCGATCAGATGCTAAAAAAATCTTCTGGCGAACAATGGTTGCCCTTGCAGTTAACCAAGGCCGATATCCTGCATCTTCCTTCCGGTCCAGGCGTTTATTACTTTCAGGATATTAAGGATAAGATTATTTATGTAGGCAAGGCAATCAATATCAGGAAAAGGGTCAGTAGTCATTTTACACACAATGATGCCGATAGAAAGCGTCAGAATTTTTTGCGCACCATCTGCAAAGTAAGTTTTAAGGAATGTGCGACCGAACTGGAAGCAATTGTATTGGAAAGTACCGAGATAAAAAGGTTGTGGCCAAAGTATAATTACAGCCAGAAGCAACCGGCGCAAAAGTTTGCCCTGTATATGTTTGAAGATAACCGCGGCTATCTCCGTTTGGCCATTGATAAAAAGAAAAAAAATCTTTCGCAGTTATATAGTTTTAATTTGTTGCACGAAGGACTGGTGTTGCTAAATAAAATGGTGGAAGAATTTGAATTGCATAAAAAGTTATGTTTTATTGACAAAACTCCCTTTACTGAAATCGAGTATGCATTGTTGGAGCCACCGCTTAACTACAATGAGAAAATTAAGAAGGCAATCCATGCATTGGAAAAACAATTGCCCACTTTTGCAGTAATGGATAACGGTTTAAAAAAAGAAGAAAAGCTTTGCCTGCTGATAGAAAGGGGAAGTTTTTGGGGTATGGGATATTTGCCCTCTAATACCGAGTTTACCTGCACAGCGGATTTAAAAAATCTCCTTGTTCCTTATGCAGATAATGATACCATTCGAAATAGTATTTATTCATTTGTTGAGTTAAATCCTGCAAAGAGAATTGCACTGGAACATTGATTTAAATTCAAATGTACTGTATAATGCGTAACATCAGTTCCAATAACACGTCGTAAGAATCGAAACATTATATCGCCTTGTACTTCTCTTTAAGAATTCCCTTAACTTATCTTTCCCTTTTTTGAATCTCTTTCGAACTGGATACAATGGTAAACGTGCCGGGCGAATGAATGTACTGGTAAAATATTGGTGAATATCTATTTTTAAAATCGGGATGTGAATTCTTACAATTTTTTATATCGAAGTACATTGCTAATTTCGCAACCCAAACAAAAAAATCATGTCTGAATTCGTACAACCAATAGCACAGAAGTTAAATATTAAATTACAGCAGGTAGAAGCTGTATTGAGCTTATTTGAAGAGGGCGCAACCATTCCCTTTATTGCACGTTACCGCAAGGATAAAACCGGTGCCCTGGATGAAGTGCAAATACAGCAGATACAGGATGAGGCCAAATTTTTAAAGGAGTTTACCGAACGTAAAACCTTTATTGAAAAGACCATTACCGAGCAGGGTAAAATGACTGAAGCCCTGCAAGAAAAAATCAATAAAACTAGCACCATTGCAGCGCTCGAAGATATTTACCTGCCCTACAAACCCAAGCGCAAAACAAAAGCCCAAACCGCCAGGGAAAATGGGCTGGAACCTTTGGCCAATCTATTGCTGGCACAAGGTGAGATTGACCTGTACAACGAAGCGTTTAAATTTACCAACGACAAGGTAGCAGATACGGAGGCTGCTTTACAAGGCGCAAGGGATATTATTGCAGAACAAATTAATGAAGACGCACAGGTAAGGGCCAAGCTTCGTAAACTGTTTGAAACAGAAGCCACCCTACAAAGTAAAGTGGTAACTGATAAAGAAACGGAAGGCATCAAGTATAAAGATTATTTTGACTTTTCTGAATTGATTTCCAAAACACCTTCTCACAGGATACTGGCGGTGCTGCGTGGGTTTTTGGAAGGTTATCTCAGGATCGCTATCTCACCTGCTGAAGAAGCTTCGCTTGAAATGATAGAAGACCTTTATGTGAAAGGGATGAACCGTTCCAGTGACCAAATCAGAAAAGCGGTGAAAGATGCTTACCGCAGATTATTGCAACCAAGCCTTGAAACTGAATTCAGAACGGCGCTAAAAGCAAAGGCGGACGAGGATGCCATCAATGTATTTGCTGAAAATTTACGCCAGTTATTATTGAGTTCGCCGTTGGGGAGCAAAAGGATACTGGCGATCGATCCTGGTTACCGTACCGGTTGCAAAGTGGTATGCCTGGATGAAAAAGGAGAACTGCAAAAAACGGATTTGATCTTTCCACATGAACACAACAGGGTAGCCGCGGAGGAAATAAAAATTAAAAATTTAGTTCAACAATATGGCATCGAAATCTTCGCCATTGGTGATGGTACAGCAGGAAGGGAAACAGAACAGTTTATTAAAAGACTGAATCTTGGATTGCCCGTATTTTTAGTGAATGAAGATGGTGCTTCTATTTATTCCGCTTCTGAAATTGCAAGGGAAGAATTCCCCAATGAAGATATTACTGTGCGTGGTGCTGTAAGTATCGGCAGAAGGTTGATGGATCCGTTGGCAGAGTTAGTAAAGCTTGACCCAAAAAGTATTGGTGTAGGCCAGTACCAGCACGATGTAAACCAGTTCAGGTTAAAAGAACGATTAGATGCAACAGTTATCAGTTGCGTGAATAATGTAGGCGTAAATTTAAATACAGCAAGCAAACATTTACTAAGTTATGTGAGTGGCATTGGAAGTACATTGGCAGATAACATCATTAAATTTCGCAACGAAATTGGCAGGTTTAGCAGTCGAAAGCAATTATTAAAAGTTCCCCGTTTGGGAGGGAAGGCTTATGAACAATGTGCCGGGTTTTTACGCATCAAGGAAGGTGATGACCTGCTGGATCAAAGTGCCGTACACCCCGAAGCTTATCCTGTGGTGGAATCCATTGCAAAGGATCTTGGAATAGAAGTAAAGGCGCTGATTGGCCAGGAAGAACTATTGAAAAAAGTTGACGCCAAAAAATACGTTACAGAACAGGTTGGGGAGTTAACGATAAAAGATATACTCAACGAATTAAAAAAGCCGGGCCTTGATCCAAGAAGTGACGCACAGGCATTTGAGTTTGCTAATATTTACAGCATGGATGATGTAAAAGTGGGAATGGAAGTACCGGGTGTAGTAACCAATATCACCCGCTTTGGAGCCTTTATTGATATTGGTGTAAAGCAAGACGGGCTGGTGCATGTATCAGAAATTTCCCATACCTATATCACCGATCCGAATGAGGCATTAAAGCTCAATCAGAAAGTAAATGTAAAAGTGTTGGAAGTAGATACCGTACGCAAACGTATTGCATTATCCATCAAACAAACACTGGAAGCACCGGCGAGAAAACAATATAGCGGCAATCAACACAGCAGCAACCGGCACGGTGGTCAACCTGCAAATACAGCTAAAAAGCCCATTGCAGAATTACCGATGAATGATGCGCTGGCTGCGCTGAAACAAAAGTTTGGAAGATAAATACTGTTTACACTTAAAGGCGCATAAGGGGCGGAGGCACTAAGAATGGATTTGGCTTATCTTTTTAAACGTTGTAAACATTGCTGTAACATGAGTAGACAACGTTGATTTATAATTCGCCCGGCTATACATTTCCATCCAGCAAGCCAATGAATTTTTTCCTTTCAATCATTGCTGCGCCCATACTTTCGAGGTGCGAAGTGTACACCTGGCAATCTATCAGCATTACCTGTTCTTTTTGCAACTGTTGAATATATTTGATGAAGGCAAACTTGCTGGCATTGCTTACTTTGCTAAACATGCTTTCACCGAAGAAAATTTTTCCTAGTCTTACGCCGTACAGTCCGCCAACCAGTTCTCCGTTTAGCCAGGCTTCTGCGCTGTGTGCATGGCCCAACTGGTGCAATTGCATATAGGCGTTTTGGACAGCGGGTGATATCCAGGTACCTTCCTGTTCTTTCCTTGGAGCTGTTTTACAGTTTTGTATTACCTGCGTAAAAGCCCGGTTGATGGTAAAGCGGAATTTGCCATTGTTCAATACGGTTTGCATGCTTTTGCTCACTTTCAGTTTATCAGGAAATAGTACAAATCTTGGATCGGGGCTCCACCATACAATGGGCTCATCCTCATTGTACCAGGGAAATATACCACTGCGGTACGCCAATAATAACCGCTCCGGGCTGAGGTTGCCGCCAAAGGCCAGGATGCCATCTTTGTTAGCCATTTCTACAGGAGGAAAAATTAATTCTTCGTTCAGCAAAATCATGTGTAAAGATAAAATTTGTTTTGAAGCGAATGGTGTATTTTGTAGGAACAGACCCTCTGTAGGAACAGGCCGCGGCCTGTTCCTACAATGCATACAGGTTGCACATTGGTATGCGGTACAAGAGAGTGACACAACGATAATGATATGAAAAACAAATGCCTGTTAAAAAAGAATTTAGACAGGTTGATATTGACAACAACAATTTTTGGTTAAACAAATGCCCGCCTCAGAAAAACATGCGTTTTAACTCGCAATCACTTCGATTGTAGCGCCGATACCCCGGTCGGTTATGGCATCGCACATGGGTTTTAACTGATCGTAGCTGCCTTCTTTAACTGCATATTTCCCCTTGCTGTCAATGATGATGGCGCACTGCTCCGCCTGTTCCTGTGAATGTCCGCAGACTTCAATAAGGGTTTCAATCACCCATTCAAAAGTATTTACATCGTCGTTCCATACAATGAGGGTACAGATTTCTTCAATGGCGGTAATGGTATCGCCTTCCTCCTTATATTTTGTATTGGTATGTGTTGCCATTTTGAAAAGAAACAAAATTAAACTGATTTTTTTAAAGCAAATGTAAGGGAAAGCAACATTTTAAAGATTATCATTGTCATTCATATATCAAAATGCAGGGTTTAGCGTTTATAGCATTACCTGGCGATTCAAATATGCTGCGATTAACCAAAAAAAAGAAAGAACTAACTGCACCACCTGCTAAACACCAGGCGGTTGTATTGCCTATCCATTCGCCCAACCGCAGCCTTGATTTTTTGGTGGAACTCATTGATACCATCCGGCCTGCAAAGCCAAAAGATATCCAACTGGCAGAGTTGCAGTTTAAGGCTTTGCTTTATCAGGTTAGCCAGGACAGAACCTCTCTTTTTGGCTTGCGAAAGGCACTACTGTCACAGTTTTTAAAAACGAATATTGTAATTGCCCTTACTGAAAATGGCATCCTAAGCAGTCGTGGCCTGGTGCAGGAATTGTTGGGCAAAATAAAACATAAAATACTTCCAGAATTACAGGCTCCGGATAATTTTTTATATGTGATTGATAAAATCTTTTATAAAAAAACAGATCATATTTGGGTAGAAGGAATTGACAAAGAATTGTGGATACAATTTTTTGAAGGATTGGGCATCCATATAAATTTAACAGAGCCCGCACTCATCGGGCAGTTGCAGCAGGCTTTGCAATTGCTTAGTTATCGTATTACCACGCTTGGCCTCGAAAAGGAAATCACCCAACGGTATGAGAATCCGGGTGACGCCATTTTTCCTTTTTTGGAACAAAACAGGCTGGTGATTGAATACATTTACCGGAGCAAGTCGGGCATGGATGAATTTTCGCAACGGATATTACTGGCAAATATTACTGAGGCGTTGCACAATTGTAATCAAAGTATTCAATGGATAAAAGAGCAGCGCATGGTATATGGAACCAGCCTGGCGCAAACTTACATTCTCACCAGGCTGCAGCAGCAGATAGACCGGCAGTTTATTATATTGGATGTATTGGATGCGGATAGCATCTTTAACACGGATCGGTTTGTAGACTATTTTAAAACGGTGGTACACAATGAAAACCGTAAAAATTCAGTGAAAGAATTTCTGAGTGAAAATACCAGTTATCTCGCCTACCAGATTGCCGAGCATGGGGGCAGAACAGGGGAGAAATTTATAACCACTACAAGCAAAGAATTCTGGCGGATGTTTCAAAGTGCAATTGGGGGAGGAATCATCATTTCTTTTATTGGAATCATTAAGAATTTGTTGGGTAAAATGGGGGTAGCTCCGTTTTGGCAGGGTTTTTTATACAGCACCAATTATTCGCTTGGATTTATATTAATACAAGATACCGGCTCTACTTTGGCCACCAAGCAACCAGCCTACACAGCCAACAACGTGGCGAGTTCTTTTGATGTGCAAAAGGTAGGGGAGGAACCGGATTTGAGAAACCTTGCCATCACTGTAGCTAAAGTAAGCAGAACACAACTGGCATCTTTTACAGGTAATTTAATAGTGGTTTTTCCATTAACCTATTTACTGGCCTGGCTCTTTTTCAGATCAACGGGTACGATGATTGCCTCCGGTGAGTATGCAGATAAATTATTGGTGGATCAGCAGCCCTTTCATTCCTTCGCATTATTATATGCCTGCTTTACCGGTTTCTTTCTGTTTTTAAGCGGTTTAATTGCAGGGTATGTAGAAAATTATGTAGTGTATGGAAAAATGGCTGATCGACTTCGGGGATTGTCGTCTTTTAAAAATAATTTCAGCGAAAAACGCAGGTATCGTATCATCCATTACCTGGAAAATAACCTCGGATCTTTAATTGGAAATATATCATTGGGATTCTTCCTGGGTATGGCCGGGTTTTTCGGTAAAACCTTTGGTCTTCCGTTTGATATCCGGCACATCACTATTTCCGCAGCCAATGCTGCCATTGGTTTTTTTGGATTAAATCACCAGGTGAGTGCAAAGGAAATATGGTACACTCTTTTTGGCGTAGGTTGTATCGGCTTTTTAAATTTTGCAGTTAGCTTTGGGCTGGCATTTTTAGTGGCGGTAAAAAGTCGCGGAATCCATTTAAGAGCTTACACGTCATTTGCAGGTATATTATGGCGGTATATTAAAAAGTATCCCAGGGATTTTGTAAAGGCCCCATCGGAGAGAAGAGCAGAACAATTATCCTAAAAGGTAGAAAATGTTTTTAGAAAACAGCGGACCCTTCACTGATTCACAAACCGCCACTTCCGGCCACAGTAATCAAACAGCAACGACAAATTGGGATGCACCCCCAAAAAACTCCTGCCATTCTGATAAATTGAATAAGGACTACCTTTAAGCCTTATAACAATTCAATGGAAACACATTATCAACTTAGTAAAGAAGACGTTTTAAATCATTTAAAATCTTCTGTGGCCGGATTGAAAAACGAAGCAATTCCAGCTTTGGAACAGGAGTATGGAGAGAATGCGTTAGAGGAAGCCAAACAAAAAAGCAAGTTATCAATACTGCTTGCCCAGTTGAAGGATGTGATGATCCTGATACTGATTATTGCTGCGGTAGTTTCATTTATTGTTGGCGAGCATACCGATGCTTATGTAATTCTTGCTATCATTATTGCAAACGCATGGATGGGTTATTCGCAGGAATATAACGCAGAAAAATCGGTTAGGATGCTGCAAAAGATGGCAGCACAGTTTGCAACGGTGCTTCGCAACAACAATCCTGCTAAAATTGGAGCTGTCAAATTGGTTCCTGGAGATATTATTTTACTCGAAGCAGGTGATGTTGTTCCGGCGGATGCAAGGCTGATTGAAGTAAGTGCTTTTAAAACTGATGAGGCTTCTCTCACCGGGGAAAGTCATTCTGTTGAAAAGATAACAGCACTCATTAAGGCACAGAACCTTGTTCCCGGCGATCAGCACAATATGGTTTTTAAAGGAACATTGGTAAGTAATGGTTCCGCAAAAGCAGTGGTAACTACCATTGGTATGAAAACAGAGATCGGTAAAATAGCCGGTTTGCTGGAAGTGAAATCTCAAAAAACGCCGCTTCAAAAACGCCTGGCGGTTTTTAGTAAGCAATTAGCCGTTATAGTTATTCTAATTTGTATACTGGTATTTGGTATAGGATTATGGCGGGGAGAAGAGCCTTTTCAAATGTTTTTAACTGCACTTTCTTTGGCTGTTGCCGCCTTGCCTGAGGCCCTGCCTGCGGTGATTACGATCGCCCTTGCACAAGGAGCAGCCAGGATGGTAAAACAAAAAGCCCTGATGCGAAAATTACCTGCTGTGGAAACATTGGGTTCCGTTACTTATATCTGTAGTGATAAAACAGGAACGCTTACACAAAACATCATGACAGTGGAAAAGATGCAGGCTGCACCGGGTAAAGAAAATTTATTGAGCCATGCAATGATGCTGAATAATGAAGTGCGATTTACACAGGAAGATGGGTTACTGGGCGATTCCACTGAAACAGCATTGGTTAATTATGCTTTGGAGAGTGGGCATACAAAAGAAGAGTCAGACAAGCAATTTCCTCTTTTATCAAAGCTTCCTTTTGATTCAGAAAGGATGCGGATGAGTACCTTCCATCAACATGGTGACAAGTGGATATTGTTTGTAAAAGGTGCTCCCATAAAAGTAGTGGAATCCTTATCTGCAAAATATAAAGACCAGGTTGACGGCTGGCTGAATCAAAACAGGGAATGGGCTGCAGATGGCCTGAGGGTTTTATTTTTTGCATATAAGGTATTTGATGAGGAGCATGTTGAAATAAAAGCGGATGCGGAAAAGGAACTTGATTTTTTAGGAATGACAGCGATGATAGACCCACCAAGAGAAGAAGTGATAGCAGCCATTCAACAATGCAAAACGGCAGGCATCAAAACAGTAATGATTACCGGCGACCAGCCACTTACGGCTACAGCCATTGCAGAGCGGTTGGGAATGATTGAAGCGGAGCATAAAGGCGTGAAGGCCGGGACCGACCTGGAAAAAATGTCGCCGGACGATTTTAAGGAAACCGTAAAAAACACGACCGTCTATGCAAGGGTATCTCCTGAACAAAAATTGAATATAGTAAAGGCCTTACAAACCAATGGAGAATTTGTAGCCATGACAGGGGATGGAGTGAATGATGCACCATCGTTAAAACAGGCGGATATTGGCATTGCGATGGGGATCACGGGTACGGACGTGTCAAAAGAAGCAGCAGATATGATTTTGCTGGATGATAATTTTGCTACTATTGTAAAAGCAGTAAGGGAAGGTAGAAGGATATATGAGAACATCCGGAAATTTATTTTGTATGTGCTGTCCTGCAACCTGGGCGAAATACTGATTATTTTCCTGGCTCCCATCATTGGTTTCGCTATGCCCCTGCTTCCGATCCATATACTTTGGATAAACCTGGTAACAGACGGGTTGCCCGGACTTGCATTGGTAGGTGAGCCTGCAGAAAAAGATATCATGAACCTGCCTCCCCGGCCACCAAAAGAAAATTTATTTGCCGGTGGACTGATCAGTAAAATATTACTCACGGGTGCCGTACTTACCATCGCAACCCTTTTGGTGCAGTGGTGGGCAGTAAACGAGGGCTACGATGTTAAAACGCAGCAATCGATGGTATTTACAACCCTTTGTTTTGTTCAACTGGGTAATGCCCTTTCGGTTCGCTCGGCTTATCATACTATGTTTACGAGGGAGATATTTGCGAACAGGGCTATGTGGGGAGCGATTGTGCTTACCATTGCATTACAACTATTACTATTGTATGTACCTTTTTTACAAACTATATTTAAAACAACGGCCTTAACAGGAAATATGATGGTAATTATTTTGGCCGTAACTGTTGTTTGTGTGTTTATTATAGAGTGCTTAAAGTTTCTCAGGAAAAGAAAAAAATGAATTTATAATTTGAGGAACATTTTAGAGGATAAGGAAAAAACCTGGAAATCCGGTACCTGAAATACTCAATGGCTTTTAAGAAAATAACGGATAAAAAATTTTGCAGAGATAA
>JBBQTL010000041.1:0-29403 GCA_038213285.1 Chitinophagales bacterium | reverse complement strand
ATACCCGGCCATTCTCTATAAATAAAGTATAATACCAGCGGCCCTTTTCATTTTGTTCCCATCCGTAACGATCTACCCGGCTTGTAAATTTGTATGGCTTTGCGGGCTCAAATTTAAAGCCGGTACGCTTTTCCACTTTGTTTCTGTATTCATCTACCCCCAACCTGTCAAGCGTATATTTTAACCTTGCGAGTTTACGGTCACTGCGGTTACCGAAGTCACGTTGTACTGTCAATATTTCGTACACAGCTTTTAATACTTTTTCCTCCGTATCTACAAAACCAATCACTGTACCGAGCCTGGCGTATGTCTCAGCGTTACCATGTGTAGTAGATAAACCACCACCAATGGCAAAATTAAACCCCTTCAATTCGTTGTTTTCAATAATGGCAATAAGGCCGATATCATTGGTAAAAACATCTACATCATTGTTAGGTGGAATGGCAATACCGATTTTAAACTTCCTGGGCATGTAACGATCCTGGTATAAGGGATCTTCTTCCACTTTTTTATCAATCAGCATTTCTTCATCCAGCCATATTTCGTAATAAGCTTTTGTTTTAGGCATCAACAACATACTGATCTTATCTGCATAAGCAAATACTTCTTTATGCAGTGGAGATTCTTTCGGATTAGAACTACAGGCAACGTTCCGGTTAATATCACCACAGGTTGCAATTGAATCCAAATGGGCTTCATTAAATGCCTGGATGGTTGGTTTTATTTTAGCCTTTATCAGTCCATGTAATTGTATAGTTTGCCTGGTTGTAATTTTGATAACACCGGTAGAATTTTCACCTGCCACATTATTGGCTGCAATCCATTTCTCTGCGGTCAAAAATCCACCCGGTAGGCGCAACCGGATCATGTAAGTATACAAACGATCGAGCTTTTTTACAGCCCGCTCCTCTCTCCTATCCCGGTCATCCTGCTGATACATTCCATGAAACTTGATCACGGCCTGGTCATCTTCCCGGATAGCCCCGGTTATTTCATCCTCCAAACTTTCGGTAATGGTTCCCCTCAATGCATGGCTTTCTACTTTTATTTTTTCGATCGCTGATAATTTTATTTTCTCTGACATGATGTTTGTGTTGATTGTATGTTCAATGGGCATCCCCATCAATAATATTTCGTCTTCTCCGGGTGTTGCCCCGGTATGTGCACGATGGGCTACCCCATCGCTAATATATGCCGCCCTTACAGGGCTGGGTTGCAAAAAATTCAATACGCCCACATAACGTTCCTCCCCCTTCGGGAAAGGTTAGGGATGGGGCTTTTTCGGGAAACGGTAGGGATTGGGCTTTAATACACATCCTTCTCATACCTTCCCTCATGTTCCATTTGCTCCAGGTATTTTATTGCTTCTTCAGGTGTTTTATTTCCCTGCTGTTCAATAATTCTTAACAGTGTTTTTTCTACATCCGCACTCATTGGCTCCTTTTTACCACATACAAAGAAATAGCCACCGCTATTCAGCCATTCAAATAAAGCGGCCGCATGCTTTAACATTTTATGCTGCACATATATTTTTTCCTCCTGGTCTCTTGAAAAGGCAAGATTTACTTTCGTCAGCACACCGGTTTGATACCAGTTTTGTATTTCTGTCTGGTATAAAAAATCGGAGGCAAAATGTTGCTCACCAAAAAACAACCAGTTTCTGCCGGTAGCACCTGTGGCATCTCTTTCGGCAATAAACGAACGAAACGCTGCAATACCGGTACCCGGGCCTACCATAATCATATCTTTATCAGGTGCCGGTAACTTAAACCTTTTATTGGGCTGTACAAAAAACTTTTGTTGTCCCGATTCATTTATCCTGCTTAAATATTCAGAGCATAATCCAAACTTCTTTTCGCCATTCACGTTGTAAATATCTTTCACCACCACGATGTGTACTTCTCCCTCATGCGCTGCCGGTGAAGAAGCGACGGTGTACAATCTTGGTGAAATGGCATTCATTTTCAGAATGATTTCTTCAAATTGGCCCTCATCTTTCACCGGGTATATTTTCAACAGGTCCAGCAGGTTCATCCTCGTGGCAGGAATTTCCTGTTGAGTAATGTCCGCATATTGTTTTACCAGCCGTTCGGTTAGGTGGATGATATTAATTTTATGTTTCAACAGGTTATAAATAGTAAATTCTTCATTCTTGAATGTTACTATTTTATCTGCGCCAGCACCGGTTAATGCAATAATTGCATTGACAACATCCGTTGGATTTTCCGGAACAATACCTATGGAATCACCACACTTATATACCAAGCCATCTGCTGCTATTTCTATATGCCAGGTTTCCTTACTGGAACCATGATCATTTAAATTTATTTTAGTTAATACTGTTCCGGTATATGACAGTTTACCCACCTTTTTTGCCGGTCCTGGTATGGCTATTTCCAAAGCGGTTTCTTTTGGAAGGTCTGCATTTTGATTACCCAGCTTTTCCAATACCCCATTAAACCACCCATTGGCGTCATCATCATATTCCACATCACATTTTTGCAATGGTGCAATACGGGTGCCGCCCAGTTTATTAAATTGCTCATCTAACTCCTCTCCTGTTTTACAATATAATGGATACGATGTATCACCCAATGCCAACACGCTATATTTTAGTTTGTCCAGTTTGAACCCATTCTGGTGAATATGATCATAAAACTTTTTTGCAGCAATGGGTGGTTCGCCCTCTCCATGTGTGCTAATGACCGCCAATAAATACTCTTCCTTTGGAAGGTCGGTTAAGCGGTATTGATCCATGCCAACTACCTTTGCATGAATTTGTTTTTGTTTTGCCTTCAAAGCAAAATCAGTAGCCAACCTTTTTGAATTTCCTGTTTCAGTGCCATACACGATAGTGATTTTATTTACAGCCGAAGCAGTGGCCTGGACAGGGGCTGCCTGTTTTGACTGGTGTTGCACCACCCCATTCAAATACCCGTTCATCCAGACCAGTTCCTCCCTTCCGGCGTTATTGATCAGATCAAGAAATATTTTAAATTTTGATTCTCCTAGCATCTTGCTGTTTTTTTGTATGTTTTGTATTTAAATGGTCCTGGTATTATCTCGTACCCGTTGAGAGTTCATTTACAATAGCGGTGTTGATCAATGTTTCGAACTGGGTATCTTCAACAGGTTTAAAATAATCTCCCCCGGTTGTGGTATTTTGTATCCATTTGAATCGTTCATGTAAGGCAACCACCTTTCCAATTATCACCAGCGTAGGTGAAGCATAAACCTTTCCTTTCAGTTTGATTTCATATTCGTACAAACTGGCAATATGAACCTGCTGAAAAGGCGTTGTTGCCTGTTCAACTACTGCTAATAATTTTTCTTCGCCGATATTGTTCTTAACCAGGTTACTTACTACGCTATCCAATGTTTCAGACGACATATAAAATACCAACGTATCTTCTGTTTGCGCCAGTTCTTTCCAGTATGCATCTGTAACCACGTCCGATTTGTAAAGTGTTAGCAGTCGCACCGCGGTGGAATGCCCCCGTGCGGTTAACGGTATACCAGTGTAAGCAGCAGCACCCATTGCTGCTGATACACCTGGTATGATTTCATAAGGAATATTATGAGCAGCAATGGCTTCCAGCTCATCTAAAATATTGGAAAATATGGATACATCACCGCCCTTCAAGCGCACTACCAATTTACCCTCCAGTGCAAATTGTACGATGAGTTCATTGATACTTTTTTGTGGCGTGCTGAATCCCCTGCGGCATTGTTTGCCTACATAAATGATGTCGGCAGTTTTACTTACATAAGCGGCCAATATCTCTTTACTCACCAGGCGATCAGTTAATACAACATCCGCCTGTTGCAGGTATCGTGCAGCCTTCACCGTAATCAGTTCCGGGTCGCCGCAACCTGCCCCGGCGAGGATTACTTTGCCTTTATGTAAGTTGTCTGATGTCATTGAAAAATGAGTAATGAGTGATGAATAATGAGTGATGAATGATGAGTTGTGAATGATGAGTAATGAATAATGAATGAGTGATAAGTGATGAGTAATAAGTGATGAGTTATGAGTGGATGAACGATAATTTGATATTTCATTGAACTATCGACGATCAAACTACCTCCTTAAACCTTACACCTTTCGTCTTCCACCTTCACTTTAAGCCTTAAGCCTTCCACCTTCAACCTTCAACCATCAACCTTCCACCTTCTAAAACAACCCTTCAATAGATAAATATCTTTCGCCGGTATCGTAGTTGTAGGTTAGTACAGTTGCTCCTTCCGGAATTTCTGCTAATTTTTTTGCAACTGCTGCTAATGAAGCGCCAGTTGAAATACCAGCTAAAATGCCTTCCTCTTTAGCCAGCCTTTGTGCGTATGTAAATGCTTCATCCTTGCTTACCTGTATTACTCCATCCAGGATACTCCTGTTTAAAATAGAAGGGGCAAACCCTGCACCGATGCCTTGTATTGGATGTGGCCCCGGGGTTCCTCCACTTAATACAGGAGATAATTCCGGTTCTACCGCAAATACTTTCAGGTTAGGAAAATGTTGCTTCAACACTTCAGCCACCCCGGTAATATGACCACCAGTACCAACGCCCGTTATTAAATAATCTAATCCATCAGGGAAATCATTCAGGATTTCCATGGCTGAAGTAGTTCGGTGTATTTCTGTATTGGCGGGGTTATCAAATTGCTGTGGCATCCAGCCATTGGGTGTTTCCTTCACTAATTCACCTGCTTTTTCAATGGCGCCCTTCATGCCTTTTTCACGGGGCGTTAATACAAACTCCGCTCCGTACAATGCCATCAACCGCCTGCGCTCAATGCTCATACTCTCGGGCATTACTAAAATAATCTTATACCCTTTTACAGCGGCTACCAATGCAAGGCCAATACCAGTATTGCCTGAGGTAGGTTCAATAATTACACTGTCTTTATTGAGTAATCCTTTTTGCTCAGCATCCTCAATCATCGACAGGGCGATCCGATCTTTGATGCTTGCGCCGGGATTCGTTTTTTCCAGTTTGATCCACACTTCGTGTTTGCTGTCGTACAATTTGTTGATCCTTACATGGGGAGTATTCCCGATTGTTTCTAAGATGCTGTTTGCTTTCATATATGTTTTTTAATGCGTTAGTTTAATGTTATACCCTGCTGTCATTACCTGCCAAGTAATCTCTAAGAAGCCGTTTAAAAATGATTAATTTGTTTACCATCATTAGTTTTTTATGGCATCAACATTGGCGACGCTCCGTTTAAGTTCAGTTTTTTATGGCATCATCGGCTTTCTGACTCAGTTACTCCAATTAAATTTAAACAGCTTCTAAGAATATTTCCAGGTACAGCGCATTCTGTTTCAATTATACCCTGCTGACCTCACCCCCCAACCCCTCTCCGAGGGAGAGGGAAGCTTGACTCTGCTACTTTATGAGTTCTTAAATTAGGCAAAGTCAGATTCCTATATTAGTGCTTTACTTCCTTTCATTTACTATTTCTACATAATGATAAAAGTTCAAAAATGGTATTCTGTACTAGTATGCGATCCGCTGCGGCGGACAGGCTGCAACGATGATGACATGAAAAACTTATGCCCGTAACCAAATTGCATTTTATTAAAATATCACTTAAAATGATTTCACGTTTATTATAATCAGTTCAAATTTATCCTGCACAACATGATACTATATCACAAAATTCAACACATCTGGTAAAGGATTTTTGTCACGGATACTTATTTCACTTTTATGATATACTATTGAATTAGGCAATACGCTATTGGTGAGCCATACATTTCCACCAATCACGCTATCATGACCAATCACCGTATCGCCACCCAATATCGTTGCACCTGAATAGATGATCACATTGTCTTCAATGGTGGGATGCCGCTTTGTTTTAGCTTCTTCCTTGTTAACACTTAATGCACCCAATGTAACGCCCTGGTAAATTTTAACCCGATCACCGATTAAGGAAGTTTCGCCAATTACAATTCCGGTACCATGGTCAATAAAAAACGACTCCCCTATTTCGGCACCGGGGTGAATATCAATACCCGTTTTGCTGTGTGCATATTCTGCAAATACACGAGGTAATATTTTTACGCCCTGCTTCCACAATTGGTGAGAAAAACGGTACACGGCGGTAGCAAAAAATCCAGGATAAGCCACCAGCACTTCTTCCAGCGATTCGGCGGCGGGATCAAACTTTAATACTTCCGTTGCATCTTTCTGCAGTGCATCATAAATATTTGACACTTCATCAAAAAAATGATTGGCAATTTCCTGTGTTCTTTCCCCATCTCCCACTACATCATAAATAAGCGTTGACAGATGACTGTTATAGGATTCAAACTCTTTCACCATCTCAAATTCACAGCGTTTTTTTTGTACCTGCGGTATGAATAAAAATCCAAAGAAACCATCGATAAAACTCCTCGCCAGTTCCTTATCCGGAAATGAAGTGGTTGATTGCTGGTGATGAGCGTGTAGTTTTTTTATAAAATTGGTAATGCTCAAAGTTGATTGTTGATAGGTTGATGGTTGATGGTTGATGGCAGTATAACTTTCAACAATTAACTCTTAACCGGTTATTGTATCATACATGCTCCCACTGTTACATTGCTGGTTTCATCAATTAAAATTGCGCCGCCATTCACCCTCAACTTTTTATAGGAATCGAAGGGTACCGGCGATGCCGTCTTAATTTTTACTTTGATGATATCGTTAAGTTGCGCCTGTTCCGGTGCCGGTTCTTTCAACAAAGAATTTACATCCAGTTTGTATTCAATCTCCTTCACCACTGCTTTTACCACACGACTGTTAATTTGCAATAAATATTTATTGCCCGGCTTCAATGGTTTATTTCCCATCCAGCAAAGCAATACATCCAGTTCATTTTCTACGGATGGAAGACTATCATTTTTTACAATCACATCTCCCCTGCTGATATCGATATCATCTTCCATGTGTAACACTACGCTTTGAGGGGCAAATGCTTCTTCCACTTCTTCCCCACCAATTTCTATCACCCGGATGGTGCTTTGTAACCCGGATGGCTGTACGGTAATGCTATCTCCTTTTTTATAAATACCACTGATTACCTTTCCGGCATAGCCACGGTAATCATGTAATTCTTCGGTTTGGGGACGAATTACATATTGCACCGGGAACCTTGCATCTGTATAATTGATATCATTTGCTACTGCTACATTTTCCAGGATGTGCAATAGTGAATCCCCTTCATACCAGGGAAAATTGGGAGATTTTTCAACAATATTGTCACCATTGATAGCACTGATGGGGATGTACTTTATATCCTTTAATCCCAGTGTGGCGGCTACTTCTGCAAAATCAATCACAATATCATTGTACACATCCCGCGAATTATTAACGAGGTCCATTTTATTAATAGCTACTATCACATGCGGCATGTTCAACAATGAAGCAATGATAGAATGCCGCCTGGTTTGTTCGGACACGCCGTTTCGGGCATCCACTAAAATAATGATCAGGTCCGAATTAGAAGCACCGGTTACCATATTGCGGGTGTATTGGGTGTGCCCCGGTGCATCTGCAATAATGAATTTACGATTAGGTGTTGAAAAGTATTTGTACGCCACATCAATGGTAATACCCTGTTCCCTTTCAGCACGTAAACCGTCCGTTAATAAGGCAAGGTCAATCTCCCCGTCTTCCTTATTGCGACTTTGTTTTTCAATTGCCTCCAACTGGTCGATCATGATCGATTTGCTATCATACAACAAACGCCCGATGAGGGTGCTTTTACCATCATCAACGCTACCTGCGGTTATAAATCTTAGAATGTCCATAATTATATCTGTTGCCCTAAACCCTTAAAGAGGCTTTCGGAGTATTGCCCCAACCCCTAAAGAGGCTTTTGGAGTATTAAATATTAAATAGTATTCAAAATAGAAAAGAGCCTGCCTTATTCCCCTTTAGGGGACGGGGGCTAAAAATACCCACCCTTTTTCCTGTCTTCCATTGCAGCTTCACTTACCTTATCATCTATTCTTGTTTCGCCCCGTTCGCTTGTTTTGGTGGCAATAATTTCCTTTATGATATCATCAATATTAGATGCACCGGATTCAACGGCAGCAGTACAGGTCATGTCGCCAACGGTTCTGTACCTTACTTTTTTGATGGATACTTTATCTTCCGGATCAAGTTGGATAAATTCGGAAGTGGCTACCAACTGTCCCTCGTATTCCAATACTTCCCTATCGTGTGCGAAATAGATGGATGGCAATTCAATTTTATTTCTGCGGATATAATTCCAGATATCCAATTCGGTCCAGTTGCTGATCGGAAAAACCCGCACGTTCTCTCCTTTATGTATCCTGCCATTGTAGGTGTTCCATAATTCGGGCCGCTGCAATTTAGGATCCCATTGGCCAAACTCATCTCTTACAGAAAATATCCTTTCTTTGGCCCTTGCCTTTTCTTCATCTCTTCTTGCACCACCGATGCAGGCATCAAACTTAAATTCTTCAATGGTATCCAATAAAGTAAAAGTCTGCAATGCGTTCCTGCTGGCAAACTTTCCTTTTTGTTCTGTCAGATTTTTTTCTTTGATGGTATCCGCCACTTTTCTTACTACCAGTTTTTCCCCAATATCATTGGCCAGTTTGTCCCTGAAATCCAATGCTTCCTGGAAATTATGCCCGGTATCAATATGAACCAAGGGAAAAGGAAATTTACCGGGGCGAAACGCTTTTAATGCCAGGTGTACCAATACGATAGAATCCTTACCTCCTGAAAATAATAAGGCAGGCCGTTCAAATTGTCCTGCTACTTCCCGGAAAATGTGAATAGATTCCGATTCCAACTGATCCAGGTAATCCAATCGGCGGTACGAGCCGCTTCTTTCGCCGGATGGGGAATTTTGATAATCTTGTGTATGTGTAAGTTCGGTGATCATCTGATTTTTTTTAAGAAAGTTATTAATTTGGTCAGCCGCTTTGAATTTTCCAGCATCTTGAAACCTACCTGTCCGCCTTCCGATAGCTTTCGAAAATAGTTTGAATTTACTGTTTGGCAGCTTCGTGTACATGCAGCCCACATTCCTTTTTATCGGCATCTTCCCACCACCAGCGGCCGGCCCTGAAGTCTTCTCCCGGCTGAATGGCTCTTGTACAGGGGGCACATCCAATGCTTACAAAACCACGGTCATGCAAAGGATTATAGGGTACCCGGTTTTTCCGGATATAATTCTTTACATCTTCCGTAGTCCAATGCAATATTGGGTGGTATTTAATGATTTGATTGGCTTCATCCCATTCCAGGATAGGAAGGTTTTTCCGGTCAGGTGAATGCTCTGCACGCAGCCCGGTGATCCAGATGGCATTTCCTGACAGCGCTCTTTTAAGGGGTTCTACCTTACGTATAAAGCAACAGGACTTGCGGTTTTCAACCGTTTCATAAAAAGAATTCGGGCCCTTTGCTTCTACAAAATCCTGAAGTTTATCCTGGTTTGGATAGTAGGCTTTTATATGAGTTTGATACGTAGCATTGGTACTGCTCCATACAGAATAGGTTTCCGCAAACATCCGGCCCGTATCGAGGGTGAATATTTTTATGGGCAGTTGATTACTCAATATTTCATGTGTAATGGCCTGGTCTTCGTAGCTGAAGCTGGAAGAAAAAGTTACCTGCCCCGGAAATTTGCCTGTTAACAGTTGTAAAAATGCTGCAATAGATAGTCCATCTGATTGATGGAGTAATTGATCAATAGTAAGTTGTGTATGATTCATTGTAAAAGAAAATAAAAGTTGGGTAAAAAAGTTTGCAAAAAATTTATCCAAAAATTAGATCCCTAACAACAGTAAACGAATGGGTTACTATGGCTGAATATACACTTAGTGGAAAAGATTGATACCATAAATTTGTACAAGTCTATAGATTTAGTGGACAAATATAGGAATGAATGTTGAAATGGAAAATTTTTTTATCAGTCTTCTACCATTACAATAAGGGGGCCGGTTGATTTAACTTTTAATAACGATGTTATTGGGATAAGGTTGCATTTTTATCAGCGACAGAAAATTAAATTGCCTGAAATGAATACTTATAATTTTAATGAAAACAAATACTCCTGAAATAACTCCCTGGAACATGGTCCCGATTTTTATCGGGAGGGGATGAGGTATTTTACTTTTTTTTCCTGATTAATTTATAAATTTTAATTGCACTCATTAGTAAGCCCGTAAATAGCAATAGCCCGATTATTCCCCAAACCCAGCTCATATTTTCTTTAACGGTTACCAGCATAACGATGGCTATCAGCAGTATAGTAGCAACCTCGTTCCAGATCCGCAATTGATTGGACGTAAAACGAAAGATGCCGCTCATTTCATCTGAATATATTTTATGTAAAGTGAAATGGTATGCGTACAGGAGCGCTACGAATGCCAGTTTTATCCAAAGCCATTGCTGTATTGGATGTACAAAAGGTGATATCCAGGCTATCCATACACCAAAAATTAATGTCAGCACTGCAGAAGGCCAGGTAATCCCAAACCACAATCGTTTGATCATAATGGAGAACTGGTCCGTTAATATCCGTTTAGCTGGCTCTTCTTTTTCCTGTGCTTCTGTGTTGTAAATAAAAAGGCGAACAATATAAAACATCCCGGCAAACCAGGTAACGATAAAGATGATGTGAAGGGCTTTGATGTAGAAATACATGTTGGATGGCTGATTTATTGATGTCTGATGTCTGATTTCCTTCGACTCTTTAATAGTTTAATTATTTTTTATGATTTATTACGCCTCTAAAATTAATTCATAATCTTAAAAGCTTTATGTAGAAAATCAGCATTTAATACTTTAACTAAATGAAATGCTTCCGTAAAATCAGACATCAAAAAATCAGACATCCGGGATCAATGAACCATATCCATACTACCACCCACAAACTCCCCCACCCACTTGCTCAACGTATCCACCCACAACGGATTGTTGTTCAGGCAGGGAATCATGGTGTACGTTTCACCACCGGCGCCTATAAAAGACTCCTTTCCCCGTTCATCAATTTCTTCCAGCGTTTCCAGGCAATCGCTTACAAAGGCCGGGCATAGAATCAATAATTTTTTAATCCCTTCTTTGGGCATTTCTTCCAAACGAAAATCAGTAAAAGGTTCCAGCCAGCCTTTTCCCAATCTTGATTGAAAGGAGATGCTGTATTTATCTTTCGGGATATTTAATTCCTCCATCACTAACCGGGTGGTGGTAAATACCTGGTGGCGGTAGCACTGTGCATGAGCCGGTGAAGCAATTTCACAACAATTGTCCACCTTCAGGCAATGGCAACCTGTGACATCACTCTTACGGATATGCCTGCCCGGCACACCATGGTAACTAAACAAAATATGATCATGAGGTTGATTGAGGTAAGGCTTTATATTTTCTGCCAACGCATGAATATAATTGGGCTCATTGTAAAAAGGCTTCAGGAAAGTGAGTTTGAAAGGATATTTATTTTTTGCATGAACTTCTTTGGCATATTCAACAGCCGTTTCAAAAGACGACATGGCATAATGTGGGTAGAGGGGTATTGCCAGTACATCATCCAGATCAGGATTATCTTTTATTAAATTATCAAATGCAGATGCCATCGTTGGATTTCCATACCGCATGGCAATTTCAACAGGTACACTTACCTGCTGTTGTAAAGCTTTTTGCAATTGTTTGGTTAGAACAACCAGCGGTGAACCTTCTTTTGTCCAGATTGTTTTATAAGCTTCCGCCGACTTTGGCGCCCGAAAGGGAACAATAATTCCGTTTATTAAAATATACCTGGCCAGGAACGGAACATCAATTACCCGTTCATCCATTAAAAATTGTTTAAGGTACTTTCTTACATCCTTTACTTCCGTTGAATCCGGTGATCCAAGGTTCATTAACACCACGCCAGTTTTTTTAGCCATATTAAATTAAATGATTTGCAAATGTAACCACTGGCATTGCTAAATGTTTCAACATTGGTATAAAATATTGACTTTGTTCATCCATAAAACAACTTTTATTTCTTATATGATTTACAACACATCATATTATGACACAACTCATACATCAAAATGACAAACTGATGACATTGAAATTAGTTTTGATTCGTGGACACAATTACTTTTGTGAAGTCAATTTATTCAACCACTATTAGCAGATGCCTGGATTCAAACAAACAGATTTATCAACTTTCTTTATAGCGGGAATCAACTATAAAAAAACCGACGCTACCCTTCGGGGGCAATTTGCCATCAATAGTGACCAATACTCTACGCTGCTTTCACTGGCACCACAGTATGGTGTAAAAGAATTCTTTGTTCTCTCTACCTGCAATCGGACGGAAATATATGGCTTTGCAGAAAATAGTTCCTGCTTACCAGATTTGCTTTGCACACAAACGCTGGGTTCAATTGATACATTTAAGGAAATGGCCTATGTAAAAAAAGGCGCAAAAGCGATTGAACATTTGTTTAGTGTGGCAGCCGGACTGGATTCACAGATATTGGGAGATTATGAAATTGTTGGACAAATTAAACAGGCGGTTAAGATTTCAAAAGAGCAGCATTTTATTGGTGCTTATATGGAAAGACTGATCAACGCGGTGTTGCAATCTTCAAAAATGATCAGGACTACCACTTTATTAAGCGGGGGAACTGTTTCAGTTTCTTTTGCTGCCGTTCAATACATTAAAGAAAAAATTGCGGACATACCCAACAAAAAAATACTATTACTTGGCACCGGAAAAATAGGCCGTAATACCTGTAAGAACCTGGTTGACTACCTGGAAACAAAAAATATCACGCTTATCAATAGAACCAGGGATAAGGCCGCAAAACTGGCAACCGAGCTTGGCTTAAATTATGCCTCCATTGAAGAACTGTCTGAATACATCGATCAGTCGGATATTATTTTAGTAGCCACCAATTCCACCGAACCGGTTATCCTTGAATCGCATGTTGCGGGTAAAACAGATAAACTGATTATCGATTTATCCATCCCCTATAATGTTGAAAAATCCGCACAGGATTTACCGAATGTTACCCTGGTAAATGTAGATGATCTGTCTAAAATAAAAGACGAAACCCTGCATAGAAGAATGGCGGAAATACCCAAGGCAAAGACAATCATCGCAGACCATATCGCTGAATTTTTAGACTGGCATGAAATGCGAAAAAACGTACCTGTTTTAACAGCAGTAAAGCATAAATTGCAGGCCATGCACCAGTGCAACCTTTTTATCAATTATTCCGCTACATTAACCCCTTTAGTAGCCCATACGAATCCTGAAATTAAAATTCAGAAAGTGATCAACGGCATGGCCATCAAAATGCGCAATCAAAACCAACGCGGTTGTAATTTTATAGAAGCCATTAATGAATACATTACCACCGGCACAAATTAATTTACATGGGTAAAGTGATACGCATCGGAACCAGGGAAAGCCAACTGGCTGTATGGCAGGCTACGCTGGTACAGGATCTTCTTGCAAAAAACAATTTCGAATCTAAACTGATTTTCATTAAAAGTGAAGGTGATATTGACCTGCAAACACCCTTGTATGAAATGGGTGTTCAAGGTATATTTACCAAAAGCCTCGACATTGCTCTCCTTACCAACAAAATAGATATCGCCGTTCATTCCATGAAGGATGTGCCCACCCAAATAGCAAGGGGAATTATACAAGCGGCAGTTTTAGAAAGGGCATCTTACAAAGATATTTTTGTTTTTAAAGACCACGCAATAATTGACAACTGGCATCTCTCTGATTCTTCGAATAACTACCCTTTAGGGGACGGGGGCGGCCTTATCGCAACCAGTAGCATCCGCCGCAAGGCACAATGGCTTAACCGATACCCCAATCATACCATTGAAAATCTCCGTGGAAATGTGAACACCCGGTTGCGTAAAGTACAGGAGAACAACTGGAACGGTGCCATCTTTGCTGCGGCAGGATTGGAAAGAATAAACCTGCGTCCGGAAAATGCTGTTGATTTAGATTGGATGTTACCGGCACCGGCACAGGGAGCCATCATGGTAGTGTGCAGGGAAGATGATTATTTTAGCCTGGACGCCTGCAGGCATTTCAATCATAGCCATACAGCGCTTTGCACTAAGATAGAAAGAGATTTTTTAAAAGCATTATTGGGAGGCTGCTCCACTCCTATCAGCGCACTGGCGCTGATAAAAGATGATATGATCTGTTTCAGGGGAAATATATTGTCGGTAGACGGGAAGGAAAAAGTGGAGATAGAAAAAATAATTGACCTGGAGAAATTTCACAACCTTGGGGATATTGCAGCAATAGAAATTTTAGATAAAGGGGCGGATAAAATTGCAGACACCATCAGAAATGCAAAATAGGACCCAGATATTATGCACCAGGCCATTGAATGAAACGCTGATTGATGGAGCGAAGGCCGCTGGCATCGATATAGATGAACTATCATTTATTGAAACAGAAGCAATACAGAATATAGAAATTCAACAGGAAATTGAGCAGGCATTGATACAATCTGCTACCGTAGTTTTTACCAGCATGAATGCGGTGGAAGTGGTTGCATTTTACCAGGAAGCAATTCAGCCCGACTGGGAAATTTATTGCATTGGCACCACTACTAAAAAACTGGCAGCTCAATATTTTGGAGAAGAAAAAATTGTAGGTACAGCCAATGATGCAGCATCACTGGCCGAATTAATTGCAGAAGACCGTTTTACGGATGAAGTAATTTTCTTTTGTGGTGACCAGCGCCGGGACGAATTGCCGGGCATTTTGCGCAGCAATGATATTGATGTCAATGAGATCATTGTATACCAGACTATCTCCGTGCCACATACCATTACAAAAGATTACCAGGGAATACTTTTCTTTAGTCCGAGCGCTGTGGTGAGCTTTTTTCAAAAAAACAAATTACCCGCCACAACAATTTTATTCGCCATTGGTAATACCACAGCAACGGCGATAAAAAAATATTCAACCAATAAAATCATAGTCAGTGACGAAGCGGGAAAGGAAAACCTTGTGATGAGGATGATGGAATACTTTACGTAGCCCCCGCTATCTCCCCCGAATGGGGAGGAAACGAAGTAGATAGCTACTTAAAATCTTGAATCGAATAAAATATTACAGGCATTTTAAAATGTGTGATTAAAACAAAACAATGAATCAAATTAAAAACGACCTGTTACTTAGAACTTTACGAAAAGAAACAGTTGAACGTCCGCCAGTGTGGATGATGCGCCAGGCCGGAAGATACCTGCCGGATTATTTAAAGTTGAAAGCGAAGTATGATTTTTTTACCCGTGTGCAAACACCCGGGCTGGCCTGTGCCATCACCTTGCAACCAGTAGACCAGGTAGGCGTAGACGCAGCCATCATCTTTTCGGATATATTGGTGATACCGCAGGCAATGGGATTGGAAGTGTTGATGGAAGAAGGCAAGGGCCCATCCTTACCAAAAGTAATAGAAACTCAAAAAGACATTGACGCATTAATTACCGAAGGCGCAGACGAAAGCCTGAAGTATGTGTATGATGCCTTATCGCTAACAAAACAAGAATTAAACAACAGGGTTCCGCTGATAGGTTTTGCAGGGGCACCATGGACCATTCTCTGCTATATGGTAGAAGGTAAGGGCAGCAAGACATGGGAAAAAGCCAAGCAGTTTGCCTATACCCAACCGTTGCTGGCTCACCAGTTGCTCCAGAAAATTACCAACATCACCATCAGCTATTTAAAATTACAGGCCAAAGCCGGTGCAGATACGGTACAGGTGTTTGATAGCTGGGCCGGTTCATTGAGTCCCGCTGATTTCAAGACTTTCGCACAACCTTATTTGATCCAAATTGCGGATGCGTTGAAAGATGATGTACCGGTAATCCTGTTTCCAAAAGGAAGCTGGTATGCATTGAAGGAATTGAGTGAAAGCAGTGCATGCGGTATTGGGATTGACTGGTGCATCACGCCTGAATTTGCCAGGGAATTGACCGGTAATAAAATTGTGTTACAAGGCAATTTTGATCCTGCGAAATTATTGGCTCCTATCCCCGAGATAAAAAAAGCGGTAAAAGAGATGATTGATGCATTTGGTTCGCAATTGTATATTGCCAACCTCGGGCACGGCATTACACCCAATATCCCGGTTGATCATGCCAGGGCTTTTGTGGATGCGGTGAAGGAGTACAGCCCCTCCGGCCGCCTCTAAATCTCCCCCGAAAGGGGAGACTTAAAATGCACAGACTGATAATTTGAATAGTATGTTGGTATTGAAGGATTCTTTTTTTAGCCCTGTAAGGGCGTAAGATCACAACATAGGGCTACACCCTGTGTAAATAATAAATGCTGCGTAAACAAAGTAATCAAACCTCCAAAAGGGCGTAATAGTATTTTTGTAACAGGGTTTAGCTCCTTGATTAAACTTCAATGGCGACAGTCTATCTGGTATTTTAATCGGGACGTCTTCAACAGGTTGCTGCTGCTGAACTATTACCAGGTTAAGAAAAGCATTCTATTGAATAAAAATCATCAACGATACGAGTACAAGAGTGCGATCCGCCGCGGCGGACATGCTGCCAATAAAGATTCACAAAGGTTCTCAGCCGGGCCAATCATTTTTAACTACTAAATTCGTCTTTAAATAATTTAAAAAATGAGCATTAAAGACCATTGGATTACTTTCATACATCATTTGCAGGATGACATTTGTGCCGCATTGGAAACGGCTGATGGCAGTGCAAAATTTATAGAAGATGCATGGGAAAGACCGGAAGGTGGTGGTGGCAAAACAAGGGTGATCAGCAATGGAAATGTAATTGAAAAAGGTGGCGTAAACACCTCCATCGTTTTTGGAAAAGTGACTGACCTGATGCGCACGCAATTGAAAATTGATGGTGATAGCTGGTTTGCCTGTGGATTAAGTTTGGTGATTCATCCCCTGAATCCGTTTGTACCAACCGTGCATTGTAATTACCGGATGTTTGAATTGTACAATGCAGCAGGTGAAGTGATGGACCGTTGGTTTGGTGGCGGTACAGATCTAACACCATATTATTTATTCGAATTTGATGCCAGGCATTTTCACCAGGCTTATAAAAATGCCTGCGCCCAATTTGATACCTCCTTTTACCCGGAGTTTAAAAAAAACTGCGATGACTATTTTGTAAACACCCACCGCAATAATGAACGCCGGGGTATCGGTGGAATTTTTTATGATTACAAAAGACCAACTGAAGATAAGAATATTGAGTTTTGGTTTGCCTTTGCGAAAACCTGCGGCTATGCATTTATGGAAGCATATATTCCCCTGGTAGAACGCAGAAAAAATTTACCTTACACAGTCGCAAACAAACACTGGCAGGAAATCAGGCGTGGCCGCTATACCGAATTTAACCTGGTGCATGACCGGGGAACGATATTCGGATTAAAAACTAATGGCCGCACAGAAAGTATTTTGATGAGCCTGCCGCCAACGGTGCGTTTTGAATATAATTACCAGCCTGTTCCCGGCAGCGAGGAAGATCGATTATTACAGGCATGCCTACTTCCTCGGGAATGGATATTTATGTCCGATGTCTGATTTTTTGATGTCTGATTTTTTGATGTCTGATTTTGTTCGATTTGTTGTCACTTTGTATAAAAAAGCAGTGCTTTGTCACAAAATAGATTTAAAATTAATAATCAGGATTTGTATTTTATTCTGATCAAATTTTAAATTATGGACAGAAAAATCTTGCAGGCAAGAACAAAACAATTTCACATAGATGTCATTAAACTTTGTGAAAATTTACCGAGGAATGCAGCGGGTTTTGAAATCGCAAAACAGATAATAAGGTCTGCTGGCTCGGTAGGAGCGAATTACAGAGCAACTGTTAGATCAAAATCAACTAAAGATTTTATTTATAAAATTGAAATTGTATTGGAAGAAGCAGACGAATCTCATTATTGGTTAGAAATTATAAGAGATGCTAACCTGATTAACGGAGAAAACATAGAAAAATTAATAAAAGAAGCGAATGAATTAACCGCAATTTTTGCAGCAACTGATAAAACTGCAAAAGCAAACAATAAATCAAATACATGATTTCTGATGTCTAATGTCTGATTTTTGGATTTCTGATTTTCTGATACAAAAAAAGCAAAAGGAAACTATCAGAAGGAAATCAGACATCTAAAAATCAGACATCAGACATAAACCTATTTTTTACTGGTAGAGAAAAAAGCAAAAGATATGATTCAGAAGGAAATCAGACATCTAAAAATCAGACATCAGACATAATTATGCAACTACAACGTAGAAACAGAATATTAAGAGCAACACCGGCCATCAGAAGTATGGTAGCCGAAACCATATTAAAACCAAGTGATTTTATCGCTCCCCTATTTATTGACGAAGGAGAAAACATACAATTTGAAATCCCTTCCATGCCGGGTTACTACAGGCGGTCTTTGGATGGCACTGTGAAAGAAGTAATAGAATTATGGAGCATGGGAATTAAAAGTGTGCTGCTTTTTGTAAAAGCACCGGACGAATTAAAAGACAATACCGGCAAAGAAGCATGGAACCCCGACGGCTTGATGCAACGCAGCATCAAAGCAATAAAGAACGCCGTTCCCGAAATGGTGGTGATGACGGATGTTGCACTGGATCCCTATTCTTCTTATGGCCATGACGGTATTGTGAAAGATGGTGAAATCGTGAATGATCCCACAGTAGAAGCATTGGTAAAAATGAGCCTGAGCCATGCATCTGCCGGCGCAGATTTTGTTGCCCCGAGCGACATGATGGATGGCAGGATCGGTGCTATCCGGGAGGCCTTTGAAGATAATAATTTTACCCGTACCGGTATCATGGCGTACAGTGCAAAATATGCCTCATGTTTTTATGGCCCTTTCCGGGATGCGTTGGACAGCGCCCCTGGTTTTGGTGATAAAAAAACCTACCAGATGGATTATGCCAACCGGATAGAAGCAGTAAAAGAAGCACTAATGGATGTGGAAGAAGGGGCTGATATCGTTATGGTGAAACCCGGCCTTCCTTATTTGGATATTGTGAGAGAAGTAAAAAATGCGGTGGATGTACCGGTAAGTGTGTACAATATCAGTGGTGAATATGCGATGATAAAAGCTGCCGCAAAAATGGGCTGGATTGATGAGGATAAAGCAATACTCGAAACACTTACAAGTTTTAAAAGAGCAGGTGCGGATTTGATAGCGACGTATTTTGCGAAGGATGCGGTGAGACTCTTGTCTTGAACCTAAGTTTCACGCAAAGACGCAAAGGAGCAAAGCCGTAAAGAAGATAAACTATCAACATTTCCTTGATTATTCAATAAAATTTTAATAGCAATTTATTGTAGCAAGCACTATCGATGCGGTGAGACTCTTGTCTTGAACCTAAGTTTCACGCAAACACGCAAAGGAGCAAAGCTGCAAAGAAAATTAACTATCAACATTTTCCTGATTATTCAATAAAATTTTAATAGCAATTTATTGTAGCAAGCACTTTCAAGGTTGCAACTTTGCGTCTTTGCATCTTACAATTCTTTGCGTGAAAAAAAACACACAACAAATGATCGAAAAAAGCAAACAACTATTCGAGCGGGCCCAGCAATCAATTCCGGGCGGTGTAAACTCCCCTGTCCGTGCATTTAAAAGCGTAGGTGGAACTCCCCTGTTTATAAAACGTGCCAAAGGCGCTTATTTATATGATGCCGATGACAATCAATACATTGATTACATCGCTTCATGGGGACCGATGATTTTAGGTCATGCCTACGAACCAGTTGTAAAGGCGATACAGGAAAGGGCGGCTTTTTCTACTTCTTATGGCGCACCTACCGAACTGGAGGTTGAAACGGCAGAGCTGATCAAAAGCATGGTTCCTAATGTGGATTTGATAAGGATGGTAAGCAGCGGAACAGAAGCTTGCATGAGCGCATTGCGTTTGGCAAGAGGCTATACGGGCAGAAATAAATTTATCAAATTTGTAGGTTGTTATCATGGGCATGCCGATGCATTTCTGGTAAAGGCCGGCAGTGGAATGGCCACTTTTAATATTCAAACAGTGCCCGGGGTAACCGGTGGCGTTAGCAATGATACCCTCACCTGTGCTTACAACGACCTGGATGCAGTGAAACAACTGGCTCTGCAATACAAAGGCGAAATTGCCGCCATTATTACTGAACCGATCGTTGGCAATATGGGTTGCATTTTACCGGCACCCGGATTCCTGGAAGGGTTAAGAACAATCTGCGACGAAGAAGGAATCGTTTTTATTTTTGATGAAGTGATGACCGGCTTTCGATTAGGTGCAGGTGGGGCGCAGGAAAAGTTACGCATCAATTCCGACCTCGTTACGTATGGTAAAGTCATCGGCGGAGGACTGCCGGTGGGAGCTTTTGGTGGCAAAAAAGAAATAATGCAGCATATTGCACCGCTGGGTAGTGTGTACCAGGCAGGCACATTGAGTGGCAACCCGATTGCGATGATTGCTGGTTATACATTGTTGAATGAACTGAAAAACAATCCCGCCATTTATGAAGAACTGGATGCCAAGACGAAATACCTCGGCGATGGCATTGAACAGGTTTTACAAAAGCATAGCGTCAAATACCGTATCAACCGCTTCGGCAGTATGATCAGCGTACATTTTGCTGACCATGATATTATTGATTTTGATTCTGCCTCCAAAGCCAATATTGCACTTTTCAATAAATTATTTCATCACCTGCTGGATAGAGGAATCTACCTGCCTCCTTCCGCATACGAAAGCTGGTTCTTAAACAATGCGCTTTCTTATGCTGACCTGGATAAAACGATTGCCGCATTTGACAGTTTTGATCAATATTAATTTATTGTACCAAAGGTTGGCAACCTTGTGCCAAAAGCTTGTCAACACAATACTTCTTTCAAAAGAATCAACCATTTATAAAATCTATTTTTTATATTTATAGGTAATTTTTTAACGCCCCAATGACAAGAGAAGAAAAATTTATGCAGGAAGCCATTCTGTTATCGCAAAGCGGTATGGCTAAAAACGAAGGTGGCCCTTTTGGATGTATTATAGTAAAAAACGATCAAATAGTTGGCAGAGGCAATAATAAGGTAAGCTCCACACACGACCCTACAGCGCATGCAGAAATTACCGCCATCAGGGACGCCTGCAAAAACCTGGGTACATTCCAATTAGACGATTGTGAAATTTATACGAGTTGTGAGCCATGCCCTATGTGCCTTGGTGCTATTTACTGGGCCAGGCCTAAAATTGTTTATTATGCCAACAACCGGCAGGATGCCGCCGATATAGGCTTTGATGATTCCATGATTTATGACGAGATGAACGTGCCGATTGAAGATCGGAAAATTCCGATTGTACCGATTAGCCGGGAGCATGCTTTAAAGGTTTTTGAAGAGTGGCGGGATAAGCCAGATAAAACTGTTTATTAATTTGGGATTTTGTATGTCGGAATTCGGATTGTTTTATGCCCCTCCGGATTACACTCATTCAAACAGGAGTGATTTATGTTGCTAAAGTTTGTGTTCACTGAAAAAATACATGTATAACATTATCAAAAATCCAATACTGTCTATTTTAAATCCCGCCTTTTTTAAGCACCATTTCGGAAATAAAAAATATTTTACTTTATAGAAATATTCATTATGTCCCAGCCTGTTTCGATTAAAACAAAGGATAACCAGTCCGTTATTTTGCGCAAGCTGAATGCAAATGACATCGACCGGCTGGTTGAGTACCTGCATCATTTAAGTGATGAAACAAAACACCGGTTTGCCCCGCATCATTATGATAAAAAATCCATTGTTGAATTTTATAGCTGGCCCAATGAAAATACAGGCTTTGTAACGGAAATCGCTGAACATGCTAAAATCATCGCCTACTCTATCATAAAATGCGGATACCTGCAGCATGATAAACATCGCCTGGAGTCGTATGGGTTGAAACCCGATGAAATGAAATGTGCCAGCTTTGCACCCTCCGTAGCGGATGATTGGCAAAGTATTGGTGTCGGAAAAAAAATGCTGGAATATATTTTGAAAGAATTAAAAATGGCAGGTTTACAGCATGTTATTTTATGGGGTGGTGTGCAAAGCAAAAATGAGCAGGCAGTAAACTTTTACCGGAAGGCGGGTTTTAAAACACTTGGAGAGTTTGAATATTTTGGATCGAATTATGATATGATGCTGACAATGAAAGATGAGGAATGAATGATGAGTAATGAATAATGAGTGATGAATGATGAGTGATGAGTAATGAATGATGAATGAATGATGAGTAAAATAATAAATTTATACCCTAAAAAAATACTACTGTATACTCCTTAGAGGCAACCACTTTGTAGCAAATAACAGAGTCGATAATGGACTCCTACAGAGTAGACCTTATAAAGTTGATGAATCTGGAATAATAAATGCCTAAACTATTTTTAAGCATACGTTACGTCAAAAGATTACAGTAAGCACCTAAAAGAAATAAAATATTTAGTCATCAAAATCCGATAGTTATCGGATCAGCAATCAGACATTTTCTTTATTTTTCACTTGTATTATTTCTGCTGCAATACTCACTGCAATCTCCTCCGGTGTTTGACTTTTTATCGCTAACCCAATGGGTGCATGAATACGATCCAATAGCTCCGCTGGAACTCCCTCTGCCTTTAAGCCGGTAAATAATTTCTCCATTTTGGCTTTGCTGCCCAATATCCCCAGGTATTTAAGATCCTTTCCCAGAAAGGCTTTCAATGCCAGTTCATCGGTGCGGTAGCCAACTGTCATGATCACCACATAAATATTTTTACCCTGGGGAACCAAGTCAGCTAAGCCCCCAAAATCATCCACGACATTTTTTTGATGTACGAAATGATTTTGTTCAATGGTATGCAACCCTGCCCTGTCATCGAATAAATGAATATAGAAATCCATGCCCCTCATGAGCTTTGAAAACGCGAGGGCACAATGCCCGCCGCCAACGATGTACAAAACATTCTTATACCCCGTTTTCTCAATATATTTAAAATCTGTTTCGCTCCTTATCTTAAAATTATAATCAGTACCAGGAATAGTTTCAGAAAAAGAAACACCTGTTGGCGATAACTGCAGGGTGCCATTTTTATCCTGTTGCAAAGATTGAATCAATGAGTTGATTGCATCCTCATCATTGGCTTGTACCGTATATAAAAAAATAGTTTGCTCACCGCTGCATATCATACCGCTCTGGTTTTTGGCAGCCTGCTTATCATGCAGTTGATGATGAACAGAAATTTCCCCGGCTGATTGTTTCAATTTTGATTTGGCCAGTTCTATAAACTTGTGCTCCATGATGCCTCCCCCCAACGACCCATTCATTTCGTCACTGGCATTTACTGCCATCATAAATCCCTGCCGGCCCGGACTGCTTCCTTTACTCTCCAGCACATAAAGTAACAACACTTCAATATTTTGCTGAAAGCTTTTCTGAATTAATTGCCAGGTGGGAAGTTGTTTATGCATAACGCCGATGTCTGATGTCTGATTTTTTGATGTCTGATTTATTTCTGATTGCTACTTCCTGCCTTTTTTTTTGTTTCAGTGAAACAAATTCGGGTGTCCGATATCAGATTTTTTGATGTCTGATATTTTGATGTCTGATTTTGTTGTGATTGCTACTTCCTGCCTTTTTCTGTTTCAGTGAAACAAATTTTGCAAAGCGTTATGATTGACAGCGATTTTTTCAAGGTTCAATTGTTTGTTATTTCTAAAAAAAAATGGAATGAATGTTCACCAATGGTATTTTGTAAAAGAGGGCGACGCAACGATGATGCCATGAAATTATGCTGCCCGGACAAAAAATGAAGGTCATCATTCATACGTGACAGACTCATTAAATAACTTTTGCGGCTGGTGAAGTATATTCCATTTCAGTTTCACGGATTTCTTCAGATTTTGCCACTCTTTTTATTGCATCCACTTTTTCCGGGTACAAATTCAGCAACAACTTTTCAGGTGTCATCGGCGCATCAAAGGCTGGTTTTGAAAGCAGGTTAAAACTCCTGATGGCATTTCGCAGTGCGAAGAAAGCCCCAATTCCATACATCAGCGGTGGCTCTCCTACTGCCTTTGAGCGGAAGATGGCCAGGTTATCTTTTTGAGTGTCCAAAAATTCAATCACAATTTCTTTTGGAACCGAATAAATATCGGGCACTTTGTAAGTAGACAAAGCATTGGAACGCAGCCTGCCTTCCTGGTCATACACTACTTCTTCTAATGTCATCCATCCAATACCCTGTACCAGGCCGCCTTCAATCTGGCCAATGTCAATTACCCTGTTCATGCTGCTACCGAAATCATGTACCAATTTTACCGAATCCACCTCATAGATGCCCCGCAGGCAATCTACTGTTACAGTTGTAATGGCAGTTCCGTACACATGATAAGCGAAAGGATGCCCCTTACCTGCGACCTTGTCAAAATGGATACCCGGCGTTGTATAATGCCCATGTTCCGATAAGCTGATCCTTTTTGCAAAAGTGGTCAACACCAGTTGCTCCCAATTCATACCGGATTTAATCCCGTTAGTGAAAACCAATTCATCCTTCAATTCAATGACTGATTCCTCTACTTTCAATTCATCTGCCGCAACTTTTTTTAGACGGCTTAAAATTTCGGAGCAGGCCACTAAAGTTGCCTTGCCATTCAGGTCGGCCGTGGCGCTTGCGGCAGATGGCGATGTATTGGCAATACGGTAGGTATTGGTACTGTTTACCTTTACCCTTGAAGGATCAATAGAAAAAGTTGTTGCCACCACCTGCAATATTTTCGTGTTTACCCCCTGCCCCATTTCTATTGCACCGGTACTTACTACCACACTACCATCGGTATACACATGCACCAATGCCCTTGCCTGGTTCATCAAAGTATTGGTAAATGAAATGCCAAAACAGATGGGCATAACTGAAATTCCCTTTTTATATTGATCGTTTTTTAAATTAAAATCAGCTACCTCCTTTTTTGCAGCTTCCAAATTATATAGGGAAATGGCTTTGTTCCAGCATTCACCGGCTTCGCTTACCACTTTCTGTCCATACAAAAACTCATCACCGGTTTGTAATAAATTTCTTTGTTGAATGATGTCCGCATCAATCCCCAGCTCATCTGCTGCTTTGGCGATAGCCGATTCAATTACAAACATTCCCTGTGGCCCGCCAAAGCCCCTGAAAGCCGTGTTGGGAGGTAGGTTGGTACGGCAACTGTATGCTGTAGCAATTACATTGGGAATAAAATAAGTATTGGTACAATGAAATAAAGTCCGTTCCAAAACAGCGGGTGAAAGATCTGCTGATGCACCTGCATTTTGATAAAAGGTTACTTCATAAGCAATGATCTTTAAATCCTTATTCAACCCAATTTTGAAGTCGGAAGAATAAGGATGTCGTTTACCCGTCATGCGAATATCTTCCATCCTGCTTAACGAATACTTTACCGGCCTTTTCAAAATATGAGTTGCCAATGCGCACAAAGCCGCCCAGGTATTTGCCTGGTCCTCCTTACCACCAAAGCCACCGCCCAATCTTGTTACATCTACTTCCAGCAGGTGCATGGCCAGCCCGGTTACCTTGCTCACCGCCCGCTGTACCGCAGTTGGGCTCTGCGTGGAGGAATAAATTTTTACAACGCCCTGCTCACCGGGAATGGCATACGCACCCTGTGTTTCAATATACAGGTGTTCCTGCCCGTTGGTATCTGCACGGCCTACAAAAATATGATCGCATTGATCCCAGGTGGTATCACATTCGCCTATTTTAAAGGTGCGTGGCGGTACAATCAATTCGCCCTTTTCGGCAGCTTCCCGTGGATCGGTAATGATGGGCAAGGGTTCTATTTCAATCTTAATTTTTTTTACAGCGGCTCTTGCCTGGTACTCTGTTTCTGCAATAACCAGTGCTACCGGCATTCCGCAAAAATGGACATGGTATTCAGCAAACAATTCTTCATCCGGAATAATGCCGCCAATCTGGTTGATACCGGTGATATCTTTATGTGTAAGCACACGCACCACCCCAGGGCTATTTTCAGCGGCATGCAAATCAAGGTTGATAATTTTTCCATGGGCCACCGGTGAATCAAAGCAGGCTGCATATAGCGTGCCGGCCACCACCGGTATATCATCCAGGTAAACCGATTCGCCTCTTGTATGTGTATACGAGTCTATATTTTTCATGCTATGCGTTCATTACATCTTTTACGGCAATGCCGCTAAATAAAGTGATAAAATGCGCCTTTATCAACTGTCCCAGTAATAAGCGCTTATACGTTTCCGTACCCCTTGCATCGCTGATGGGGGATATTTCTGTTTGAGCAATTTCAATGACTGCTGAAATTAATTCGGGAGATAGTTTTTTACCGCTTAAAAACGCAGCGCTTTTTTCAAGGTATATGGGTACCGGCCCCACACCACCGGCCGATAAACCGGCTGTTGAAACCATGTCTCCATGCATTGTGATATGTAAGGCACTATTTACGCTGGCAATATCGAGGTGGGTACGTTTGCATACTTTTTCAAAATTGAAACAGGAGGTTGAAGCCGGTAATTCAAAATAAATTTTATCGATGTATTCACCGGCTGTTTTGTTGAGGGTTTTATATCCTTTAAATAATTTCCGGAGTGGAAGTTCCCTTGTTTTTATCCCATCGCTTAAAATGATCTGCGCATCCAATGCCAGGAAGAAAATAGTGAAATCGCCAATGGGCGAACCGTTGATAATGTTACCGGCAATGGTTGCCATATTCCGGATTTGGGTAGACGATACCAGCTTCATGTACTTTTTCAACAAAGGGAAGTATTGTTGAAAAACAGGCGACTCCAGTATATCCGTAACGGTAACAGCCGCACCCATAATACATTTGTTTTCCTGCTGTTCAATCCCTTTTAAATGATTTTTATCCAGCAAGAAATCAATTTCCTCCTCCTCCATGGTATCATGTTGCTGAACATACATATCTGTACCACCACCCAAAAATGTAGCCATATTTCCTACAGGTTTGGGCACCCCGTTGGAGGGTAAAATATATGCTGACAGCCTTTCTTTGATGTTGTTGAAATAACGGGGCAGCATATTATTTTTAATCGCAAAATCAATTGCTTCCATGCCCTGCCTTTCCTTCATCTTACCTGCAATGGTTACGGCCGCTCTTTCAATTGATTTATAGCCGGTGCAACGGCAAATATTTCCATTCACCGAATCAATGGCTGATTGAGTAATTACCTCTGTTTTATTTAAACAGCAGCCAGCCATGGATACAATAAAACCAGGGGTACAAAAACCACACTGCGTAGCGCCTTCATCTGCAAATGCCTGCTGTATAAAGTTTAATCCTTCTATATTCACACCTTCTATCGTTACAATATGTTTTCCTACGGCGTTACCCAATGGCATCAGGCAGGAGGTTACAGACCGGTAAATTAATTCGCCGGCTTTTATTTCACCCACCAAAACAGTACAGGCTCCACAATCACCTTCGCGGCAACCAATCTTTGTACCTGCCAGGTGCCGGTGATAGCGGATAAAGTCCAGCAACAAAATTGCCTTTGGTAAACCCGTGCTAATCTCTTTATTATTCAGAATGAATTGTGTCAAGCGTTCTTTTTATTAGTTGTTTAAAGTTACGGGAAAAGTGGGAAGGAAGGAATTGCAGAGGTAACGGGGGCAGGAGTTTTCGTCTTTCATTTTGTTCACGAGTAGACTCAGTATTTCGCAAATAAATTTTCAAACCATCATTTCATATAGGATACATTGATGGTTTCTTTTGTTCGATCAAAGCTGAATGAGAAAGGTGAGATAACAGATGGCGAAACTTTAAAAGCAATACAATCCCTGGTGAGTAAACTTATATAGCAGGTAATAAAATAATAAAAATTAACAGTCCATCGAACAATCAAATGAACAAACAAGCCAGAAGAAATCCGACATAAAAAAATCAGACATCAGACATTTTCTTTACTCCACATCCACCTGCTTCTTCGTAACCGCTCCTTCCCTTGCTTCGGGTAAAAATTTTCTTTCCAGCACCAGGTAGCCATTACCCTTTTCACAAACATGTACTTTTAAATTTTCAACACTGTAAGGGTTTCCATCAGGTATGTCCGCAATATTTGAATAAAGGATGTCGTGACCATCTACAATGATTACACAACCGCTCCCAATGGCTTCCATCTTATTTCCATCTGTAATTAACATGCCGGTATCTTCTCCCAAACCAATACCAATACAGGAAGGATTGGTGGCAATGGCCTGGGTTAACCTGCCAAAGCGGCCACGCTTTTCAAAGTGGCTATCAAAAATAACATCATCCATAAATCCAAGACCGGTGGTGATTTTCACTTCGCCCTTTAAATGTGCCCGGGTAGCATTTCCTTCGTAAATCATGGTATTGCTCATTGCCATGGCACCCGCACTGGTACCTGCCACTACAAAGGCGGGTTCAGTATGATACCGTTCCAAAATGATGCGTAAAAAATGAGTACCTCCAAATGTAGTAGATAATCGGAGCTGGTTGCCACCGCTAAACATCACCGTATTGCAGGCACGAAGCCGGTCAAGGTATTCATCACTGATGGCATCTGCCCGGTTGCGGATATGCATGATGCTTACATCGGTACAGCCAATTTTCCCAAATGCATCCAGGTAGTTTTCACCTACTTCGTAGGGAATGGTGGAGGCGGTAGTTACCACTTCAATTTTGGCTTGGGGGCCACCACTTTCTGATACAATACGCTGCAGGATTCCCAATTCAATATAATTAAGATTGCTCAGTTTTTGTAATTCACCTTTATCCGGTGCAGTACCTTTATCTTCGGCACCGCCAATTGCAATGAGTTTTCCCTTGGGATGTTGCATGCATGTTTATTTATGTAAACAGTAAAACGGCAATATCGATATAATTATTTCCCTCGCTTTACTGCAAATTGTAATGGGTGCTGCAAAAGTAAAGTAATTGAATGTAGGCTTACGCTTTCAGTTGTATTTTTTCAGTCACCTTTTTTTAATTAACTTCAATTTCCCCACCTGCCTGGTGTGGGGCAAAGCATACAATTTGTAATTTTTTTTAGAGAGACAGGGCTATTTATAACAAAACTCAAAATACAAACTATATGCTGTTAACAATAAATTCCTTTCGATTAGGCAATGTAATCAGAATAGTAGTTCTACATCCGGTAGCTATCGAATGGTTTGCGGTACCTGGTTAAGTAACGGTACCACCTTAAAAAAGCAGAACAAAACATGCCCTGAAAACCCGGAAATAATTCATGCACTAACCTTCAACCAAAAACCTTCAACTAAAACCATCAACTGATTATGAAGATTGTAGAAATTAAAGTTATGAGAGGCCCCAATTATTGGAGTGTCCGCCGTCCCAAACTAA
>JBBQTL010000040.1:0-29666 GCA_038213285.1 Chitinophagales bacterium | reverse complement strand
TCCGCTCCGCCCGCGCCGCCGGGGGTAGGGACCGCCGCGCTGACCGCCTGCACCAGATATTGCAGCAGCCAGAACAGTGCCGGGAACCAATCCTGACCGAAGGCGGCAAGCACGATGATGGATTATTTTCCGGATGCGCTTAGAAAAGAAGCATCGGCGATATTTAATAAGGCCGGTAAGATTGTTCGCATCAACGATTTTATTGCGATAAACAATCTAAGGGGATCGTTTATCATGGAAGGTGAAAAAGCAAATATTGAAATAAGCTTTACGCTAACACCGGAAAACCCAGCACTGATCCAGGAATACCATATCAGGGAATTGAGAAATGGGAAATAGGGAAATCATGGGAAGAAAAAGAAGTTTGGGTAAATTTTTTCTGCCACAAATTGGATGAAGTTTGCAGAAAAACTAAGTTGACTGTAATGCATGGCTACAATTGCCATTTGGAAAGTAATTATAAATCTGACAACCGAAACCTGCTACGCCTATTTGTTATCGGTTTTGCATAGAAAAGTATGCTTTTGTTGGTCGTACTTTTATCTCTTTGGTAAACCAACCCGAGCAATAACCTCGTTTGCTTTGGCAAGTTTTTCTGGAAATAAATTTTTTCCTCTCAACTTTTCAAGAGACTTGTCAATTTTAACAATGGGGGTTTTGCTTTTATTTAATTTTTCAATTGTTGTCATGCCACAAATTTACTACATTTTTCTTTTAACCAAAAATGCCTCATATTCCTTGCCCTTTTCAAATTCACGCCAGGTTTCTTCACTCAACCCAAATATTTCAAAGTCTGACAAAATTTCTTCAAGATTTGACGTAATTCCCATTCTATAGAGACGGGTTCTTGCAGTAGTACTTCCAGTTGCATACACCCAATGGCTAGGGTGTTTGTTTGTAAACACATATAGGGTAGAAACAACTGTAGCTAAAACTTTTTGGCTATCATTGTTATTGGTGATAATTGTGTCATCAATTGATTCTTTCTCTTCGTCATAGTCTCCGAATGCAAGATTGTAAACATCCGCTTCAAGCATCTGGAAATAAACAACTAATTTTTTGATTTTACCTTTAGGACCTTCACTTGAAAATTTGAACAGTGTTGCTTCGCCTTCTGTAAAATACTCATACTTTGGTAGTTTCATTAAATCTATTTGGCAAATGTAAAAGAGTCAACGTCATTCTTTTAGGCTACCGAAAACTTACGCCCAACAAAAAAAGTATAAAATTAGCTTTATATGAATTCATAAAACACACTAGATTACAACAAAGTTCCGCCGCTTCCATTATGGCGTTTACTTCCAGCTATGCTGCCCCGGCACCAGGTTTAAAAAAGAATTGAAAGATGCGGTGTATTTTTTGCTATCCAGTTTATAATAGAAAGCGCCTTTTTTAGAGCCCAGTTTATCTTTGTCTTTTAGCTTCATCAATAATTTGGTGGATAATACTTTGCGGTTGAAATTGCCTTTATCAAATTCCGTATTGTACACACTCTGATACAGGCTTTGCAATTGTGGCATCGTAAATTTAGCAGGCAACAATTCGAACAACAAAGGATGCAGCGCTGCTTTGTACCGGAGTTTTTCTTTAGCGAGCTCAACTATTTTTGAATGATCAAAAATGAGGTTGGGCAATTCGTTGATGGATATCCAGGCAGGGTGATAATAATCGATGATCTGCTTTTTATATTTTTGAATATCGATGAGTGCGAAGTAAGCAATTGAAATGGTGCGTTCAACAGAATCCCGGTCTATCTCAGAAAATGCATGTAACTGTTCCATATAAATTCCATCCAGCCCTGTCAACTCTTTTAACACCCTTGCTGCTGCGTCCTCGGCACTTTCGGTTTCTCCCACAAACCCACCAACCAAACTCCATTCGCCTTTAAAAGGGTCGAAGCCTCTTTGAATTACCATCAACTTTAATTCCTGGCCATCAAAGCCAAAAATGATACAGTCTACGGCAAAAAGAAAACGCTTTTGTTGAGAATACCGGCGCATAATTATTGGTGGTGAATTTTTATTGGTAAAAGAAATTGACGGTTTTAAAATCCAAAATTTAATAAAATAGAGAACATGCCCTGAAGCGTGTTCTCATTGATAAAACGCAGGTAAAGTTCCCCAATGATTTTCAGTACAAGAGTGCGACGCCTGTGAAGTTTAATTGAAAAACCAATGACTGGTCAATAATTATTTTCAAGGTTAACGACCGATAGTACAGGCGGCCCTTCTACCAGAACTTCACATACAGCGCTGCGATAACCAACAGCGTTACTATAATCAATGCGGTTGTTTGTGGTTTTAATTTAAACATTTCCTTGTCCAGTTCAAATGCCTTTGGATTAATTTTTGGACCGGCCATACTGATGGCAACCATTACAATCATGGTAAACAAAAATGATAGGCCCATGCAGATATGAAATGGTATTTCAAACCCACCTTTTCCATTTGGATAAGCGGTGTATAAGAAGGTTTCATTTCCAAACCAGCCTGGCGCCAATTCATTGAATAAAACAGATAATACAAATCCGGTAATAAGGCCTGCAATTGCCGCTGCACCCGTCGTTCTTTTCCAAAACATACCTAATATAAACATGGCAAATACACCCGGGCTGATAAAGCCGGTATACTTCTGTATATAGGTAAATCCACCCACACCGCCAATACCGAGTACATCGTTCCAGGTAAACAATACCGCAATAATCATGGCGGCAAATACAGCAATCCTCCCGGTATACACCTGTGCCCTTTCAGTAGATTCTTTTTGAAAATATTTTTTATGTATATCCAGTGTGTAAATGGTGGATATACTATTAACCTTTCCTGCAAGCGATGCTACAATGGCAGCCGTTAAAGCCGCTACAGAAAGGCCTTTTAAACCGGTAGGTAAAAAAGTTAAAATGGCTGAATAGGCTCCATCCTTTCCACCTACCAGTTGTGGTAAATGACCGTCTTTGTACAAAACAAATGCAGCGATACCCGGTAACATTACGATCAATGGCATCAGTAATTTTAAGAAGCCGGCAAACAAAATACCGGTACGTGCAGTTTGCAGATCGGCACCCAAGGCACGCTGGGTAATATATTGATTACAGCCCCAATAATTCAGATTGATGATCCAGATACCTGCCAGGTAAGAAAGCATCCCGGGAAAAGTAATGTATTTATTGATATCGTTTTGAGAAGATTCAGCAGTTGGTTTTGGGATGATCATTTTAAAATGTTCGGGTGCTTCTTTCATCAATACTTTGAAACCTGCAATGGCATTCTGACCTACTCCAAAATATTCCCCCACCGTTGTTAATGCGATGTATGTGGTAACCAATCCACCAATAATCAACACGGCTACCTGTATTACATCCGTGTAGGCTACCACCTTCATACCACCTAATGAAATCAACAAGGCAAATATTGCCAGTCCTACCATTATCACGTGTAAATATCCGCCACCGGCAATACCGTTGATGGCCACGGCACCCAGGTATAAAATGGAGGTGAGGTTAACGAACACATACAAAAACAACCAAAACACCGCCATGATCAGTGCCGTTGATTCATTGTACCGGGTTTTTAAAAACTGGGGCATGGTATAAATCTTGTTCTTAAGATATACCGGTATAAACCAAACAGCAATGATGATTAGTGCAACGGCAGCTATCCATTCGTAAGCGGCTACAGCCACCCCTAAAAAGAATCCTTCACCGCTCATGCCAATAAACTGCTCCGCAGAAATATTGGAGGCAATCAACGATGCACCAATGGCCCACCAGGTAAGTGTACCTTCCGCAAGGAAATATGCCTTGGCATCATGTTCGTTTTTTTTACGCTTCCGGTAAATGCTGTAGCCATAACCGGCCACAATAATAAAGTAAACAATAAATACCATGTAATCGGCAAAAGCAAGGTTCTTATCCATAAGCAGGAAAGTTGTTTTAATCTGTTAATTTAATACTGCAATGTTATGTTTATTTATTGATTTGATAATACACTTCATTCCAGCGTAGCTCATTTTTAAACTGGTATAAGTTAGTATCTTTTCCAATCAATGCAAATTCAATACCCGCCATTTCTGCGAAATCCTGCATGTGTACTGCGGTAAGGTTTTGGCTATAACCGGTATGATGTGCACCACCGGCCAATATCCATGCCGCACAGCCTGTCTTCATGTCCGGGTGAGGCTTCCATAAAACCCGTGCCACCGGTAGTTTTGGTAAATCGTGTAATGGGCTAACTGCTTCTACTTCATTCACTAATAAACGGAAGCGGTTTCCCATATCTATCAGCGATGCATTGAGTGCCGGGCCCGGATTGGTATTAAATACCAGGCGTACGGGATCTGCCTTACCTCCAATACCCAACGGATGAATCTGGCAGCTTGGTTTGCCATGCGCAATAGAAGGGCAAATTTCCAGCATGTGCGATCCAAGCACCATCGGATTCTCGGGATCAAAATGATAGGTATAATCTTCCATAAATGAATTGCCGCCAGGTAAACCGCTGCCCATTACTTTCATAGCCCTTACCAATGCGGATGTTTTCCAATCGCCTTCCCCGGCAAAGCCATAACCACTTGCCATCAGGCGCTGTGCAGCTATTCCTGGCAATTGTGCCATACCATGCAGGTCTTCAAATGTATCGGTAAAACCCTTGTAATTTCCTGCTTCTAAAAAGGTACGTATGCCAATTTCAATTTTGGCTGCCTCTCTTATAGATTGATATTGGGCGCCATCTTTCAATAACGATGGAACTATTGTATAAGTATCATTGTACTCACTGATTAATGTATCAATTGCTGCATCACTGGTTTCATTGATCACTTTTACAAGGTCGCCAACACCATGTGTGTTTACGGCATAACCAAATTTATATTCCGCCTCTACTTTGTCGCCATCGGTTACTGCTACAAAGCGCATGTTATCACCAAAGCGTACAAATTTTGCACCCTGCCAGTCATTCCATCCTGCCGCTGCACGGGCCCAGGTATTTAATTCATTCAATACTTCTGGGTCCTGCCAGTGGCCTACCACTACCTTGCGGTTCATCCGCATACGGCTTACCATGAAACCAAACTCCCTGTCGCCATGGGCGCTCTGGTTCAGGTTCATAAAGTCCATATCAATATCTTTCCAGGGTATGTCGCGGTTGAACTGGGTATGCAGGTGGCACAAAGGTTTTTGCAAAATTTTCAGTCCCCCGATCCACATTTTTGCAGGGGAGAATGTATGCATCCAGGCAATGATTCCGATACAGTTTTGTGTTGTATTGGCTTCCATGCAAATGGCGTAAATTTCTTCGGTACTTTTTACGGTGGGTTTAAATATTACTTTTACCGGTATTTGCTTTGCATCGTTTAAGGCACCTGCAATTGTTTGAGAGTGGGCTGCTACCTGCTTCAATGTTTCTTCACCATATAAAGATTGACTGCCGGTTACAAACCATACTTCTAATTCTTTCAGATTTATCATTGTTGTAGGTTTTAATTTTGTTACTGCCGTTTAGGCGGTTGGGCGTTTTTTTAAATTATAAAAGTTCTTCAGTTTTTTGTCCAAATGAAGAAACAGCTTTGGGCATAAACGTTGATTTTAAATATCAGACATCAAAAAATCGTACATCAGATATTAAACTTTACTGCCCATAATAACTTTCCGGTCCGTGCTTACGCTCAAAGTGCTTTTTTATCAGTGAATCCTGTAGCCTTGGTGCTTTAGGATTGATCTGTTCTGTTAGCAATGCCATTTGTGCTATGCATTCCAATACCGCACTGTTGTAAACAGCTTTTTCCGGAGTTTTACCCCAGGTAAACGGTGCATGGTTACCTACCAGTATCATTTCTATTTCTTCGTACCCCAGGTTTCTTTCCTTTAGGGCATTCATGATCTGGAAACCAGTTTCGTATTCATAATTCCCCCGTATCATTTCATCACTCATGGGTGGCGCACAGGGAATATCTACAGTGTTATGATCAGCATGGGTAGTACCAAAAATAGGAATGTCACGATGGCTTTGCGCCCATGCAGTTGCGTAGGTTGAATGCGTATGAACGATGCCGCCAATATTTACCCAATGCTTGTACAATACTGCATGGGTAAGAGTATCAGAAGAAGGGCGCAGGTCGCCATCTACTGTTTTACCTTCAAAATCTACGATCACCATTTTTTCCGGGGATAAATGTTCATAAGGAACTCCGCTGGGTTTAATTGCAAAAACGCCTGCTGCCCTGTCGGCTGCACTTACATTGCCAAATGTAAACAATACAAGGCCTAATTGGGGTAATTGCATATTGGCGTCGTATGCCGCTTTCCTGATATCATGGTATTTGATCATGTGCCGGTTTTTGTTATTTTTTTTATTCGATGGGCTGCACCCATCGCTTAGGTATTTCGCCCTTACAGGGCTTTGCATTACTCATTACTCATTACTCATCACTCATATCTCATTCAATCCTATCCCTCTATAAACGCTCCAAACTGATGGTACTTTTCGTAACGTTTTTTGTAGATTCCTACCAGTTCCTGGTTAGGGAAATATTCAGCATCGAAGCCCTGCCCCATGGCTACCATGGCATCTTCTACTTTATCATAAATACCTGCTGCGGTGGCTGCAAACATGGCGGCCCCCAATGCACAGGTTTGTTCTGATTTGTGAATACGGATCGGCATGTCTATCACATCGGCCATCATCTGCATAATAAACGGCGACTTTTTCGCTACTCCTCCAATGCCGATCAGTCCTTTTACCGGTACTCCCTCCTCATTAAACCTATCTACAATTGCCCTGGCTCCAAAACAGGTAGCTTCTGCAATTGCACGGAATATCCTGGGCGCATCTGTACCAAGGCTTAGCCCGGAAATTGCACCCTTCAATAATTGATTGGCATCCGGTGTACGCCTGCCGTTAAACCAGTCCAATGCCAGTTCGGTATTTTCATCAGGAGGAATTAGCTCAGCCTGCTTACTTAATTCAAATATGATGTTATTGGTGGTTTCTTCGATCAATTTTGCAGCGGTATCAGCATCAATAATGGCTGACTTTGTTAATATTTTTTGAAGTGGCCAGGCTAGTATATTTTTAAACCAGGCATACGCATCACCAAATGCAGACTGGCCTGCTTCCATCCCCATCATACCCGGTATTACCGAACCTGGCACCTGGCCGCAGATACCTTTTATTAGTTTGCCCTCCACTTCGTTCATTGGCGCTACCAGCATATCGCAGGTGCTGGTGCCCATTACCTTGCTTAAATGATACGCTTCGATCTGTCCGCCTACCGCTCCCATGTGTGCATCAAAAGCACCCACCCCAATTACTACGTCAGTTGGGAGCCCTAAACGCATGGCCCATTCCTCAGACAAATTACCTACTGACTGATCAGCAGTATAAGTTTCGGTAAAAAGTTTTTCGGTAAACCCTTTTAGTAACGGATCAAGTGTAGCAAAAAAATCATCAGGCGGTAACCCATTGAAATCAGCGCTCCACAAGGCTTTGTGGCCGGCACTGCATACACCACGCTTCATTTGCCTGGCATCAGTACCGCCGGAAAGCAAAAAGGGAACCCAATCGCAATGCTCTACCCATGAGTAAACCGCCTCTCTAACCTGTGAATCTGCACGCAGGATGCGCAATAACTTAGCCCAATACCATTCGGATGAATAAATGCCCCCTACGTATTGCAGGTAATTGGTTTCAAACTTTAGGGCATGAACATTTATTTCCGCCGCTTCTGCTGTAGCAGTATGGTCTTTCCACAATACAAACATGGCATTGGGATTTTTTTCAAAAGCCGGTAATAAAGCCAGGGGGGTACCGGTTTCATCAACCGCAACCGGGGTTGAGCCGGTGGTATCTACTGAAATAGCTTTTACATTGGCTGCAACATCAGCTCCTGCTTTCTCTAAACAACTTTTAATGGTGTGCTCAAGGCCTTCCACATAATCCAGCGGATGTTGACGGAACTGGTTTGAGGTTGCGTCGCAATAAAGTCCTTCTTTCCAGCGGGGATAATAAAAAACGGAAGCAGCGATTTCAGTTCCGTTAGCAGCATTTACAATGATGGAGCGTACTGAGTCAGTACCGTAATCGACTCCTATTACAAATTGATCAATCATAATTTGGCAATGCAATGTTTTAACAAATATAATATTATTTGTAAAAATGACAATTGTTTTTTAGTCATTTTTTCCCGGTACTAAAAATGGGATGTTCCAACCGTTTACTTTCTGCAATATCATAATGTAAAGATGACCAGGACTTAGTTAATTTAACCCCTAAAGTAAAATCCGGACTATGTACACAAGTTCCTCAATTCCAGCAGGAATAAACCAGCCAATATATAGCAAAATAAAAAACCACTGGTTTTCTATTCCCAGTGGTTTTCTACCATTATTTTTCTGAATAAGCTTTCAACTATTTCAATATATGCACGGGAGCCGGATCCATATCCGGGAAAGCCTGGTTTTCTCCGGCCATGCCCCAGATAAAACCGTAGTTGGAAGTACCCGACCCAAAATGCACACTCCAGGGCGCAGAGATAACCGCCTCGTTGTTGGCAAGCACCACATGCCTTGTTTGCTTAGGTTCACCCATAAAATGAAACACTACCTGATTTTCAGGAACATCAAAATAGTAGTACACTTCCATGCGGCGGGTATGTGTATGTGGTGGCACCGAATTCCATACGCTACCGGTTTGCAGAACGGTTAACCCCATCACCAGTTGGCAGCTTTTAATGCCATCTAAATGAATGTATTTGTAAATGGTTCTTTGATTGGATGTTTCCACTGCACCCATTGTCACCGGTACGGCTTCTTCTTTGGTCATTTTTACCGTGGGATAAATATGATGCGCCGGTACGGATAATATGTAAAAGAGTGCCGGGTTATCTGCATCAACTGATTGAAAACTTACGTCCTTTGTTTCCTTGCCAAGATAGAGGCAATCCAGTTTTGCCAGATCAAAGGTAGTGCCACTTACCAGCACTTTGCCGGATCCCCCAACATTAATAATACCCATTTCCCTTCGTTGCAAAAAATAATCCGACTTTAACTCTTCGTCATTATCGAGTGCAATCGTTGAATTAACCGGTTTAACACCCCCGATGATCATCCGGTCGTAATGAGAATAAACCAGGTTGATTTTATCATCCTGCATAAGGGCTTCGCATATAAAATTCTTTCTTAATTCCTCCGTATTCATCGAAGCCGTCTCCTTTGGACTATTTTGAAATCTTATTTCCATAGTAATTTGTTTGAATGGTAATGGATAATTTGAGGCGCAAAAGAATCATGGTTTGTTAAATCTATTCTTTAACCGTTAAGCACCATTTTTCAATTCATTCCTAAATTTTAATTCTTAACTTTTAATTTTTAATTTTTAATTATTCATTAGCCGCCTTTCCTAAAGATGCCAATATACCACCATCAACATATAAAATATGGCCATTTACAAAGTCGGATGCTTTGGAAGAAAGGAAGATCACTGCTCCCTGCAAATCATCGGCATTGCCCCAACGCTCAGCCGGCGTGCGGCGAATAATAAAATCATTGAACGGATGACCTTCTACCCGTATAGGCGCTGTTTGTGAGGTTGCAAAATAGCCCGGACCAATACCATTTACCTGGATATTGTGTTTGGCCCATTCTGTTGCCAGGTTCTTCGTAAGCATTTTTAATCCGCCTTTTGCAGCAGCATAGGCACTCACTGTTTCTCTTCCCACTTCGCTCATCATAGAACACATGTTGATGATTTTACCACTGCCACGTTTTACCATATATTTTCCAATATGCTTCGACATAATAAAAGGACCCGTTAAATCAATTTTAAGTACCAGTTCCCAGTCTGCAACTTCCATTTCCAATACGGGAGTACGCCTGATAATGCCAGCGTTGTTTACCAGGATGTCGATGGTCCCTACTTCTGTTTCAATCAACTCAATATGCTTTTTTACTGCGGCCTCATCAGTTACATCAAATAAGTAACCATGTGCTTTTATTCCGTTGGCAGCGTATTCGGCGATTGCCGTATCCAGCTTCTCCTGTATGAGATCATTGATGATAATTTCTGCACCAGCTTTGGCAAGCCCGGTGGCCATTGACATTCCCAACCCGTGGGTAGCGCCTGTTATTAAAGCCCTTTTCCCTGTTAAATCAAATAACGATAGTGACATGTTTTATTGTATTTTTTAATTTAATACGATTTGATGAATAAGCAAATAGCTATAGCCTGGGCATTGAATCGTTGAAAGCTTTTTTTCGATAGCAATTTTATTATCACAATGAACGCAACATTTGACCAGGGATTCCATCATCAGGTTATCGTCCTGATCCTATATTTTCAGCAATGCGGCTAAAGGTAGCACCTAAGTACATTCTTTGTTTAAAAGAAAATGTATTTATTTGCGCAAACGAGTGCGTTGACGATGGTACCTGCCGCAATAAAACCGCATTAAATTTTTGTATGGATCAAATAACAAAACAACATTGATGCTATAAGCTGAGTGCGTTACCAGTTGAAACGCACCCGAGGGTACACCTGGTTAATACAGTCCTTTTTTAGCCGATCACCAGCTTTTTCATAAGCGGGTAGTGCCAAAGGTTGATGTGCCATGCAGCCTATCGTTTAAGCATTTTAAAGTGAGTGGTATTCTTAACCGGATCAATTAACTCCAATTGGTATGTGCCGGCAGGCAACTCCTTTTTTAATGGCAGTTCCATTGTTGCTGATCCACCGGCATGTGTAATTTGCCCGCTGAATACCACCTGGCCCTGGTTGTTGACAAGACGGAAGCTATAAATACCCGACTTTATTTCGTTGAACTGAATACCAATACTATTGCCAGAAACCGGGTTTGGAAAAATGCTGAATCCCGTGACATTCTTTTCCATCTTCACTTTTACTATCCGGCTGTATTCCTTTTTTCCATCAATGCCGATGCTGCCAATCCGGTAATAATTGTGGCCCTGGAATGGATTTTTATCAATCCATAAATAGTCAAGGCTGCTGGTTGAGTTTCCCTTTGCCGGGGTTGAATTGACCGTACTAAAATTTACACCATCGTCACTTTTCTCCACTTCATACCTACTGACAGAACGCTCATTTTCCACGGTCCATGTTACCACTACATCATTGTCCCTTTGCACAGCATCCAGTTTGCTAAAGCTCACTGGCAAAGGCCCACCCCCACCCGGTGTAAATACAATGCGAAAACGGCTGGGAGCCGCACTTGCTGTATTGCCGGTTACAGTAAAATGATAGGTGGAATGAGATGCCACATTAATCGGAGTGCTGGTGCCGGTGAAGCTATCTTCCAGTATGGCGCTTACCAGGGGATCAAACTTATTTGCCTCAAACCGAAACTGGTAATTGGTTTGTTTCATCCTCGCCAGGTTAAAATACAGGGTATCTGCTTTCTTGATGACAGGCCTTCTTTCCATTGCGATGGAATGATTATACCTGGACAATCCAAAAGTTTCATTCACATTTGAAAATTTTAGTGCATCCTGTAAGTCAACGGTATCCTTAAAGCCATCATGAAACTCTGCCAGGTTACCGTCAACAAACCGGGTGCTCCTATCCGGGTTTACTAAATATAAAGCAGATATGAAAGAGGATATTTCAGTTACAGGCCGAACCGGTCTAAAAAGCGCCCGATTGTTAACAGTTGATTTACTGGTTTCTTCAAAACTGATTTCAGATGGCCCCAACGCCGAATCTGTTTCTACAAAAAATGCCTGGCTGGATTGAATGTTTAAATCCTGTCCTCCCGGTCCAATCGGAAAAATTGAATAAATCCCATCATTATTCGGGTCATCTATATAAACAAACGCACCTACTGTATTTATTTTAGGATCCCACACCACAAAACGTTTATACAAATTTGTCCTGGTAAGATTATCGAAGTTAACAGGTGAAACATAGGGATTGCCAACCAGTGTAAAAAGTCTTGAACCGCCTGCGCTAATCCTGTTGAACCCGGGAAATATTTGAGTGCCGGATTGCAGTTTACCCCTGCTAATCAGCGTGGTGTTATTGGTATTGGGAAATATTGTGTTATCAGGGCTGCGATTACGATCTCCCCGTACAAACATAAAATAGCCAATATTCGCTGCACTTAATGTATTGTTTGAAAGCGGCACTTTGGTATTTCCAATATTGATGTAGGAATTATTACCAAATGTTTTTAAAGAAAAATTATTAAAATTACTATAGTCTAGCCCATTACCTGTAGTTCCAGTGGGGTTAAGCCCGGTTACAAACGCACCAATACCCGGCGTGTAAACCCCGTTATTTTGCCATTGGCTAAAGATAGTGCCAGGCGTATTATTCCCACTTAATGGAGAAGTGATTAACCGCCAGGATCGGTCAGATGGAAAATAACGTTCAACAATAAATCTTCCTGAACCGGTATAACTGACAACGGCAGTTGCCGGTACCGTTGCAACCCTTGCGGTAGTGGAAGCCGTTGACATCAGCTTTATATCACTGTTAGCGAGGTCTGTCAAACTGTTCGCTGATAAAGTAAGGGTATTTTTTATGGCTATATTATTGCTTATTGTCAATCCGGTTGTATTGCTGTTGGTGATATCATAAAATGTAAATAAGGGTGATGCAGCGGCTGATATACTCTGAGAAACAGTTGTATTATTAAACAGCAACAGTCCGTTGTTTGCTTCAAATGTACAGGAGCTTGTTTTGGTTAAATTGCCCTTTACCGTCAAAGTGCCTGCCGGTGCAGTTTTAATACCGCTTCCCGATAATATAATATTGCTGTATATGATTCCGTTGGAGTCGGTAATGGGCTGATCCCCTGCCCTTGTATATTCAATGGTACTTCCTGGCGTTCCCGTGCCCAATACAATGTTGGTAATATTGGAGTGAACGGAGGAATTGTCCGTCAAGGTGGGAGTAAACCCGTTAAAGCCTTTATTATTGCCGCAAAGAAAAGTTCCGTTATTTTCTACGGAAACAGATTGTCCGCTTGTTGCAGTAGCTGCAATAATCGAATTATCATTGATTTCAAAAACACCCCCGGACTTTACGGTGAAAGTGCCATTATTGTTAAGCATAATATTTGAATTGCTATTACCTGTTTTGTTACCGGTGATTTCTATTTGATTGTACAATATATCCTGACCAGTACCAATACCATTTTTGCCCTTGATTGTTTCATTACCCACGGTGCCTGAATTATAGAATTCTATCACGCTGTTACCGGACAAGCTATAAGCACCGTCTATATCCGGTTTAGGGCCAATGCCGCTTAATCTCAATCTGCCACCATCCATCGAAAGATTAGTATTGATATCACCAAAACTATTGTTAGCGGCATCTACTATGGCATTACCAGCTACATAAACGGTTCCTGCCGGATTAAATGCCGAAATAAGGGTTTTAATTCCGCTCCCGGAAAAAGTGATATTACGGTAATCACCTCTTGTTGTAACATTCTGGGGATTACCTGTTGCCAAACCATATTCGATGGTGCATCCGGGATTTAAGATTGGGACAATACCGGGTATGGATGTATTTGAACCGGTAAATCCATCCATATCCCTGGTAATAAATTTACCTTCAATACTAATTGTTCCACCGGTATTTTGTGTAATCTGGCTTTCGCCGCCCGTATCAAAGCTGGCGCCGGAACCAATGGTGAATAACCCGCTTAAAGCAATATTGTTTACACCGTTCATCGCCAGTGTTCTTGTACCACCAATTGTAATTGTTTGAAGACTGATATTTGAAGTGAGGGGAAGTGTAACCGTTCCTCCTGTAGTTCCCCTTACTGTGAGATTGCTGGTATTGGTCGCATCTAAAATTCCACCGGTACTGATTAATGACGCACCATCTAGATCCAATAAAACCCCTGCATCAATTGTAAATGTGCCTGATGATAGTTCAAGGCTGCCGGTTACCACACGGTTGAAGGGCAGATGCACACCGCCTGTTTTGTTGCAGTTTACAATAGCGGGCCCAACTGTTGCCGGGAATTCTATATTACCAGCGGTTATTGTACCGCCTCCTGAATATCTCAATCTGCCTGAAGGACCGTATTCAATTTTACTTCCAACACCTAATGTGATGGAACCTGCGGTATAAAAATCCAATGTCCCGTTGATCGTTAGTATTACCCCATCATCTAATACCAGGATTCCGCCCGGCAAACCAAGGTCATTTAAAATTTGGTTTGAGCTGATTCTGAATGTACCGCCATTTACCACCACATTATTTGTGCCGGGTAAGGTATTGCCTCCCGGCCTGTTCAGTTGCAAAGTTCCTCCGCCAGCAGCAATGGTTGTTGTTCCGGTATAGGTATTTGCGTTTGAAAGTACGAGGGTGCCTGCTCCGGTTTTGCTAATGTTTCCGTTTATCGTTTTGTTTGAAATTACCGCATCTATTGTCAGCGTTGACCCGGCAACATTTATCCCGTTTAAAATGTTGTTTGCAAGCTGCACCCCATGGGTTATATTAAAATTGGTGTTGGTAAGTAACTGCCCTCCCTCAATCACAATACTATTGGAGAAATTGCCAAAACTTCCATCGCCTGCGAAACGGGTTTGTCCGCCATTTATATTTACCGGACCGGTAAAAGTGTTGGCTGTATTGGTGATATCCAAAATCCCTGTACCGTTTGTATTGTTGGTAAAACTTACCCCGCTGGTACCTGTATTTGAAATTGCTCCCCCCAAAGTGATGGTACCTGAATTCCCCAAAGTAAGAATGCGGATGGCTGCGCCTAATGAAATGCTATTACTGAATATCATATTTGCAGCACCGTTAGCCAATCCCGCTACATCACCAAATTGAACATCTCCACCAATACTGATGCCGCCAGGATATTTATTTGTAAAATCTCTGTTTGCATTGGATGCTATAATGCCACCATTCAATGTAAGTGAGTTTGATCCTGAACTGCCCATTGTATTGATACTCCTTGCGATAATGATTCCTGCATTCAACGTAAAACCGCCTGAATAGATATCACCTGTCATAGCAAGACTACCATTGCCATTTTTGGTAAAGGCCGCTGTAGCAGATGTGGAGAAATTTTGTGATGTCCCAAAATCCTGCTCAATTCCACTTGATACCTGTATGGGTAAATTTATACCAGCGCCTCCAATTGTTCCTACCCCGGTCCAGGTAATGGCAGCACCAAAACTGAAACCTGCCACCGCTGGGATGGTAGCTCCAGTAGCTGTTCCTGCGTTATTAAAATGCAATACAGCTCCGCCCGTAGTCACCAAGGCCGCAGTATATGGACCGGCGGGATTGGTACTCCAGACTGCCCCATTTATCACTCCTGATGTGCCAAAATAATTATTAGTTTGCCCCAGCAATTCCAAAGCAATGAAAAGGCATGCAGCCGCAATTAGCGTACATTTTTTTTTAAAATTGATTGCGAAAAGAAAATACCAGGCACGGGAATATACCTGCAAACGGCGATTGTAAATTTCGTTCATACAATTGAATTTATGTTACGAATTCATTATAGACATTTCATCAGGCCAATAAAATAAACACTTTCGGTATAGTCATTTTTATCAATAAACATTGCGTTTATCAGCCGGACGGTTGTGGGAAACTTATAGCAGAGAGGAAGCAGATTATTTTTCTCCTAAATCTACATAATAAAAATCAATTGTCTGCATTAGGATATTAACACATTCGCCGATTACGATTCGTAAAATGTGGATTGGCAGTTTTTTTACCAGTTAAAAAACAGCGGGATGATGTTAATGGTGAACCGAGGGTTTAATTTGTGGATGACCTGTGAACATTTAGCCCATTATGATTCAATTATCGAAAACTGGCTTTTATTTTACTTCCGGATCCGAATAGTATGAAACACTTCACCGGATTAAGGAAATTGATGGCCTGGTCAAATTGAATACAAACTATTGCTGCAGTTACCATTAACTTCAAACTTATTATTTAGATTGCGTAAGGATTAATCCTTCAATCAGGTTTGCATTTAAAAATATAGAATGGACAGACCTGTAATAAATGTGATTAAATAATGCAGAAAAAAGATAACTGATGGATTCGCTTACACATATTGCCCTTGGAGCCTGTATGGGCGAAGCCTTTGCCGGAAAAACCGTTGGAAGAAAAGCCATGCTTTGGGGCGCATTGGCCCAGAGTATTCCGGATATTGATTTCCTTTCTGCTTTCTGGCTCGATACTACCAGTAATTTATTATCGCATCGTGGTTTCACGCATTCCATTTTATTTTGTTTGTTGGTCACTCCCCTATTCGCATTTTTCGCAGAGCGTTGGCACCGGCCACATAATATTTCTCTAAAAAAATGGATATTTTTTTTCGGTTCGGTAATCTTTGTTCACCTCTTTATTGATGCCTTTAATAATTATGGTGTTGGATGGTTTGAACCATTCAGCCATTACCGTATTTCATTTAATGCGATTTATGTGGCCGACCCTTTCTTTTCAGTATGGCCGGGTATTGGGCTGGCGGCTTTAGTACTGTTACAGAGATGGGATAAAAAAAGAGTATTCTGGTGGAAGTTTGGCCTTGGAATGACTGCGCTTTATCTGTCTTATTGCGTTGTAAATAAATTAATGATCAATTCGGATGTAAAGAAAATTTTCGCAAAACAACAAATTGAATATACCAGGTATTTTACAACACCTGCGCCCCTGCAAAACTGGCTTTGGTTTGTAGTAGCAGGCAACGACCAGGGGTATTATGTTGGCTACCGCTCCCTGTTTGATAGTAAACGATCGATTCCTTTTCAATATTTTCCACGGAACGATTCTATGATTGATAAATATAAAAACAATAAAGACGTTCAACAACTTATTCGATTTTCTCACCAGTTTTATACAGCGGAAAAATATGCTGATACGCTGGTATTTAACGACCTCCGTTTTGGCCAGGTAATTGGATGGGAACGCCCACGTGAAAAATTTGCTTTTCACTATTACCTGCAATACCCGGATGATAACAAGCTGGTAGTACAACGGGGTCGTTTTGCCAAATGGGACTGGGTGGCAACGAAAGCGTTGCTGCAGCGCATCAGGGGTAATTAATTTTTTTGCCTGAAATAAAAAGTAAAAACATGAAACCCCATCCTGAATATTTCATAAGAAACCCACCTGAAAAATTGCTTCAATATATTTTTTGAGCGGCTATGACTTTCCAGTGTTACCGGCGTACAATCATTCTTAATAATTTCTTCCAGGGTTAATTCGATGTGTTTTGCAAAGGAAGTATTTTTAACTTCCAGGTTTAATTCTATACTGGCATAAGCGCTGATGTCATTTACATTGTAAGAACCAATTGTCATCCATTTACTATCACAAACCGCAATTTTCCCATGCAGTACATTATCCTGGTATTCATAAATTTCAACCTTGTTTCTTAGCAGCCAGTCGTACAAAAAACGTTCAGCATTTTTGGCCAACACCAGGTCTGATTTACCCGCCATAATTACTTTTAATTTTACTCCCCGGCTCATAGCCCTTTTTATGGCATATCTCATCATACTTCCCGGTAAAAAATAACTGCATAAGATGGTGACATGTGATTTTGAACCCCGCATTAATTCAACATAGGTTTTTGAAATCTGGCTCTTTCGCCTCACCCAATCATTTCGCCGCATTCTTACAATCGCAGTTTCATCCACATCTATTTCCGGCACTTCCGGCGCCGGGTTGCAGGGAGCAATCGTATTATCGGGAATAAACCCCTTCCATGTTTTCCAACACAATGCACAAAGTTCCTTAACAATTTCGCCTTCGGTAAACAGCGCAAAATCCAGCCAGGCAGGACTTCCCGGCATATCGTTGTAATGGTTACTGATATTGATACCTCCTACCATAGCAATAGCAGTATCCACTACTACAATCTTATGGTGCAACCGCCTTCCAAAATAAAAACTTCTGCTTTTAAAAAGCGGTTCAAAAAAACGGAAATTAATTCCAGCATCTGTTAACTGCGTAATAAATGCATCGGATATAGATTGAGATGCATAGCCATCCGCCATTAAATATACTTTTACATTTCGCCTGGCTGCTTCAATTAAGGCATCGGCAATCAGCCGCCCCGTTTCATCCTCATCGTAAATATATACCTGGAAATGAATGGTGTCTTTCGCTTCGCCGATGATTTTTTCCAATAACTTAAAATAAGCTTTCCCCCCCCTGATGAGTTTAACTTTATTGTTGGACGTATAAGCTGATGCAGATTTATTTATTTTGATTGACGGCATAAAAACAAGCTAGTCAAAAATATTAAATACAAACAATTTTTAATCACATTCTTTTTATTATGCCTGAATGCCGGTTTGGCTATTACTCCATTTAGCTAGTCTGTTGACAAATAATTATGCTGCATTTTTGGGTTATCGTAGAGGTGTTTAAAACATAAAAACAGTTAGTTCTGACGAGTTTTAAAGCCTCATAGCGCAATGTCATTTAGTTAAGGATTTGAATTGCCCTGTCCGCTGCGGCGGACGGGGATTAAAATGGGTAATAAAAAGTATGGCTTTAGCCGAAAGAATAATTTGGCTAAAGCCTTTAAGAGAATAATATTACCTATCACCGCCCTAAAGGAGCGGTGCAATTGAAATAGGTTGCTTAACTAAATGACTTTGCCTCACAGGAATAAATATCGGTAGTATTGATAGCATTATTTTTCAATAAAGTTTCGTATGGACGTGATATAAGAAGTTACTTGAAATTATGTATCACTTACGCCACGGCGGACTCAGGACAATATCTATTTTATTTCTACCGATATTTTGTCCCTAACGGGACATTGTGACGCATTAGCAATTAACAATTTGAATGCCTTTTTCGAAAGTAAATGTTTCATAATTAAATTGTCAATACACTCGTGTAACGATTATCTAATTGTACAACTTTCTTTTTTGAGTTTTCGGTCGGTAAGGCGAAGCTGCGCTTTCATAAAGGTTAGTTGATGGGGATGAGTTTTAAAAGTCCCGTAGCGTAAAAATCGGTAGCCTTAACAGCATTGTATTTTAATAAAGTCCGCCGCGGCGGAAGTGATAAGAAGTCGCTTGAAATTATTACGTCCCTGCGGGACTTATGACAATATTCTATTTTATTTACTACCGATATTTTGTCCCTAACGGGACAGTGCGACACATTAACCTAACACCGGTGTTAAGTAAAGCTTGAATTTTCAGTAGTAGATAGTCAATGGTGAATGGGCAAAATATGAAAAGTTTGCATTCATTGATATTTATTTACCATTCACCATTGACCATTCACACATCAATACCTTACAACAAACTTAACAGCGCACTAGTCATTAATCGTGTAACAGGCAGTATGATCAAGTGTCCGTAAAGGGACGCTTTTGTATGGCGCGTTGTAATTACACTGTACAGAGTGGTTACTGCATCAACCTTTTTGTTACTTTCGCCAAATGAATTCGCGGACGAAAAGAATTGAAAAAAAGACAAATACCAATCCCAAATTAAAAACACTTACGTTTAAGGATCGCTTATCTGCGTTGCAGAATGTCCCCCATTTTTTTAAACTGGTATGGCAAACCAGTCCGGCAATGACCACGGTGAGTGCAGTACTAAGGATTTTGAAATCCGCTATCCCCCTCGCAATATTGTATGTGGGCAAACTCATCATAGATGAAGTGGTATTGTTGAATGCAGGCAATGGAAGCCTGCCAAATGATGATTTATGGAAATGGGTGGCCATCGAATTTGGCCTGGTGATATTATCGGATATCCTTAGTCGTGGTATCAGCCTGATGGATGGTTTGCTGGGCGACCTGTTTTCCAACCATAGCTCTGTAAGGATTATGGCACATGCTGCTACACTGGACCTTGACCAGTTTGAGGATTCTGTTTTTTACGACAAACTGGAACGGGCAAGGCAGCAGACGGCTGGTCGGACCATTTTACTTTCGCAGGTAATGAGCCAGGTGCAGGATATCATCACCATGCTTTTTTTGGCAGCGGGCTTAGTGGCTTTCAATCCCTGGCTGATTATTTTATTGCTGGTAGCAGTGGTCCCTGCTTTCCTGGGCGAGTCGCATTTTAATGACCGTAGTTATGCACTTACCCGTGGGCAAACACCCGAAAGAAGGGAACTGGATTATTTACGTTATATCGGAGCCAGTGATGAAACGGCTAAGGAAGTAAAAATTTTTAACCTCTCCCGGTTTATCATGGATCGCTTCAAAATGCTATCCGGTAAATTCTATACAGATAATAAAAAGCTTGCCTTGAAGCGATCGGGCTGGGGTGCTTTTTTTGCCATGGTAGGAAGTGCCGGTTATTACGGAGCCTATGTATTTATTTTGATCAAAGCCATTAACGGCAGCCTTTCCATTGGCGACCTTACTTTTTTAGCGGGTTCTTTCCGCCAGATGAGGGGATTGCTTGAAGGTATTCTTAACCGCTTTACCAGTATCTCGCAAAGCGCTGTTTACCTCGGCGATTTCTTTGAATTCTTTACCATCCAGCCAAAAATTGTGCAGGCAAAAAATGCATTGCCCTTTCCCAACCCGATCCTGCATGGGTTTACTTTTGAGGACGTAGGTTTCCGGTATGTTAATTCAAACAATTGGGCCAACCGCCATTTGAATTTCACCCTTCACCCGTCAGAAAAACTGGCATTAGTAGGTGAAAACGGTGCTGGTAAAACAACCCTGGTAAAATTGCTGGCAAGATTATATGATCCATCAGAAGGGCGTATATTATTGGACAGGCACGATCTGAAAGAATACAACCTGGAAGAATTGCGCATGCAGACAGGCATTATTTTCCAGGACTATATCCGTTACCAGATGTCGTTTGCGCAAAATATAGCCATCGGTAATATCGATGAAAAAGACAACCGGGAACTGATTCAATCTGCAGCGCAAAAAAGCCTGGCGGATGTATTGGCTGAAAAGCTTCCCAACAAATATGATCAGCCACTGGGCCGTCGCTTTAATGAAGGAACTGAACTGTCTGGCGGCGAATGGCAAAAGATTGCATTGGCCAGGGCATATATGAAAGATGCACAACTACTGATATTAGATGAGCCCACAGCAGCCCTGGATGCAAGAGCGGAATACACCGTATTTCAAAGATTTGCTGATTTAACAAAGGGCAAATCCGCTGTATTGATCTCCCACCGTTTTTCTACTGTAAGAATGGCTGACCGTATACTAGTGTTGGAAAAAGGCGAATTGATTGAGATAGGAAGCCATGAAGCATTATTGGAAAAAAATGGCCGGTATGCTGAACTGTTTCAATTACAGGCCATGGATTACCGATAGTTGGTATATCAAATCATCTTTTACTAATACTGTCCTTCAAAAAAAATCAATTTTTAAAAACAAACTATGACCACGGTCCAGCGCCTAACCTTTTATCACCCTGAAAGTAATGTTGACCCTGCTCCCTGTATTTATATTCATTTTGGGCAACTGGTGTTCCCACTGATGTTGTGTTTCGCCCTTCATCAACAGGAAACTGCCGTGGCTAAGATCGATGGCTTTAGTGATATTTTTTTCCAGGTAGTTTCTAAAACGAAATGACCTGGTTGCGCCGAAACTGACTGACCCGATTACCGGATTTACACCCAGTTCTTTTTCATTGTCACGATGCCATCCCATGCTGTCTTTACCATCCCGGTAATAATTTAATAAGGCATTGGTGAATTGTACCCCGGCAACCAATTCTGTTTTTGTCTTTATTTCCAACAATGTATTGTTCCATGGCTGTGGCTGCATCGTTATGCCGGAATAGCTGTATTTTTTGTCTTGGTCCCCATACCATGCGGTAAGCCTGGGTTGCATTACTTCTCTACCAAACATTTTTATTGGTTCCTGTTTCCAGGAGATATCCTTTTGCAAAAAACTAAAATAATAATCGCTTTCAGCAGGGGTAAAAAAAGCAGGATACATAAAAGCCCCGCCCATAAACGGTAATATATTTTCATCCATGTTAAATAAGGATTGTTGCATTCTTTTATGGATAAGTGTTTATTACTTTTTCATTCAACTAAACTGATTTTTACCTGGTGGTACCAGGCATGCTTCGTCTTTCAGAAGTGGGATTAACCCTTGTTATTTACTTTTCCATTCCATATATCTTACTTTCATACAATGTCCGCAAGGACGGTAACCCGCTGTAATTGCTTCGGATTCTGTAGCAAAGAAAGCCCTGTTCTTCATCTTCAATCTTTTACCCGAACTACGTTTAATTGTCCATAGATTTTCATTTGCTGGTTTCCCCCAAATGCAATATCCCGCTTCCTGATGAATGACCTCAATTCTGTTGAATCAATGTTTTCGTGTAATAACATTTACTATATGTTTTTTTAAGGCTGATTCGCCGTTAACTTAAACAGTAAGCTTACATTTACTATGTGTTTTTCTAAAGCTGATTCGGCTTTAACTTTAATAGTAAGCTTTGTTGTTGGTACGCTCACACACGGCCTCAACTGCATACCAACAACTTCTAAGGTTGATTCGCCTATAACTTTCATAGTAAGCTTTGTTGTTGGTACGCTCACACACGGCCTCAACTGCATACCAACAACGGCGGAAACTGGGCTTCGGGCTAAAGCGGTGCCAATCTTTTCGAAAGCCCACTATTGCCGTTGTTGTGTGTTGTGCGGAGGATTGCGCAGGGCTGGATCACCAACAACTTCTATGGTTAATTCGTCTTTAACAATAAGCTTTGTTGTTGGTACGCTCACACACGGCCTCAACTGCATACCAACAACGGCTAAGGATCACCAACAACTTCTAAGGTTCATTCAAAAGCCCATCCTCGCCGTTGTTGTGTGCTGTGCGGTGGGCTACGCAGGGAAGGATCACCAACAACCTATAAGGTTCATTCGAAAGCCAATCCTCGCCGTTGTTGTGTGTTGTGCGGTGGATTACCCAGGGCTGGATCACCAACAACTTCTAAGGTTAATTCGTCTTTAACAATAAGCTTTGTTGTTTGTACGCTCACAAACAAACCTGAACTGCATACCAACAACCTATAAGGTTCATTCGAAAGACCACCCTCGCCGTTGTTGTGTGTTGTGCGGTGGGCTAGGCAGGGCTGGATCACCAACAACTTCTATGGTTAATTCGTCTTTCACAATAAGCTTTGTTATTGGTACGCTCACAAACAAACCTGAACTGCATACCAACAACGGCGAAAATTTCTATTTTAATCTCCTGCAGATAAATCAACATTCATTATACAAATTTGATTGCGCAGATTCCCATCCGATCATGGCAGTTTTACGGTTGCTGCCCCAACGGTATTGGCCAACTGTTCCGGTAGATTGAATCACCCGGTGACAGGGAATTAAGAAGGCAACCGGGTTATCCCCGATAGCAGAACCAACGGGCCGGGATGCTTTTGGATTATCAATGGCAGCAGCGATACTGCCATAGGTTGACAATTGCCCCATTGGTATTTTCAAGAGTGTTTCCCATACCTTCAACTGAAACCGCGTGCCCTTCAAATGTAGTTTGATTGCATCCCGTTGTTTCCAGTTGTTCGTAAAGAGAAACAATGCATTTTGCTGCAACAGGTCAACCATTTGCCTGTAGCTGGCATTTGGAAAATTTTTATGAAGTTCAGTCAGCGAGCTTGTTTCATCTTCGGTAAAAGCCATGTAACAAATTCCTTTGGCGGTGGATGCCACCAGGATATTTCCGAAGGGACTTTCGGCAAAACTATAATTAATTGAAAGCGCTTCACCGCCATTCTTACATTCACCTGGCGTTATTCCTTCTATGTTGATGAACAAATCGTGAAGCCGCCCGGTACCAGAAAGTTCTGTTTCAGCAGCTACTTCCATCAGCGTAAATTGCCCTTCCTTCAACATTTCCCTTGCATGACTGACCGTTAAAAACTGCAGGAATTTTTTTGGACTCACACCTGCCCATTCTGTAAACAAGCGTTGAAAATGAAACGGGCTCAGGTGGATTTTACCAGCCACGTCATCCAGGTTCGGCTGCTCTTTAAAATTGCTTTTTATAAAATCAATGGCCGCTGCTATTCTATTGTAATTGAGATTTTCCTGTATCGACATAAATGATCGTTTAGAGAACAAAAATACCAGCTTATAATTTCTCTTAAAACCCGAAACTTGCGGACTTAAAAATGAGATGCTTTGCAATTGGTGAATGGTGCCGGTGAATGTAATAGTCATTGGTTTTCCCACAGAGATGCAAAGGAGCAAAGCCGCACAGAACCAAATGTGCTGTTTTTGATTTCTGCTTCGTTTATTTTTTATTTTTCTTAGGTGTACGACATTGAATCTTGAATTGTGATCCATTGACCATTTGCCATTAACAATTCATTCTTATTGTGGTAAAAACACTATGTAATTTCGCAAACATTCCGAAGCTGTATAATTTAAATACCTACCTGCCGCCAATAATATTGGGAAATTACAGAAAGTTGAAAACAGACAGGCATCTTTTCAATATTAACAGGCATTGGTATTGTTGAGTGAAGTGAAATAATTACGACCGTTTTCCGTTGAATATCCGGCTATTCATTAACAAGGCTAATTTACGAAGTACAGATTAATTGTAACTATTAATGTAACCTGTCATATCATTGCAAAATAAAAAACTAACCTGGTTAGTGATATAAAATTTAAATATAAAAAAAGCTGGATGAATAAACATGATACAACACAAACCGTAACAGTAATGAAAGATGTAAACCGTAAGCTGGTTAGTTTTGACATTTTCGATACTGTATTAACAAGGTTGGTTGCCGTACCGATATCTGTTTTTTATTTTGCAGCAAGAGCAGCAATTAAAGAAAACCTGATTTCCTGTTATCCGGAGATTTATGTAAAACAAAGACGCGAGGCGGAAAGGCTGGCCCGGATGGGGCAACCGAATGGCGAAGTTGACGACAGCCGGATATTTGAATTTTTGATTCGCCTATTATCGGTAAGCAGGGAAGTGGGCAAGCGGTTACAGCAATTGGAAATAGAATGGGAATTAAAACTGTTGGTGCCTGTACCTGGCGTCCATGCACTCATACAGCGTCACCGGGATAACGGTGACCAGGTGGCATTTGTATCTGATATGTATCTCACAAAAGGTACTTTGATCAGTTTTTTAAAAAAGCATGGTTTCTGGCATGAAGCCGACCAGCTTTGGGTTTCTTCAGAACATGGTGCATCAAAAATAAGCGGTCAACTTTTTCATAAAGTACTGTATTATAACAAAGTGAAAACACCTAAAGATGTTTATCATTACGGTAACAATAAAAGGATAGATTTTGATGGCGCAGCAAAAGCGGGAATATCCCCGGTCTGGTTGCCGGAAGCAAACCCTTCCCGTTATGAGTATTTACTGGAAACCTTCAGGGATAGTTCAGGAGGATTGACTTCGCTGTTGGCCGGCGCCGGCCGCCTGTTAAGACTGAAGTATGCAGGTGATTCGTCCAAACTTGCGGGACTGGCAAAGATAGCGGGCAATATAGTTGGGCCTTCATTTACCTTATATGTACTTTGGTTATTGAAGGAAGCGAAGGCCAAAGGTATAAAAAGGCTTTTTTTTGTATCACGTGATGGTTATGTACCCTACCTTATTGCCAAAAAAATAAGCACACAAATTGCGCCGGAAATTGTAATTTCTTATTTTTACGGAAGCCGTCAGGCCTGGCATATAGCCGGCTTATTTGAATTCGACAGGCCTACATTGAACTGGTTATTCAGCAGCCTGGATGGGCCTTCCGGTTCTTCCTTTATCAAAAGGACAGGCATTGAATGGGAAGAATTAATCACTATTGTTCCTGAGATTGGTGATCAAATAAAAAACCCTCATTCTCCATTAAGCACAAAGGAACTAGATTACTTAAAATCACAAATACTCACCAATAAAAAGTTGCAGGAAAGAATTTTAAATGAGGCAAAAGCCAGGCGTGGTTTGTTGTTGGAGTACCTTGGCCAGGAAGGCTTTGATCCAAAAGAAAAAAATGGAATTGTGGAGATGGGTTGGGTAGGAAGAACTAAAATGTCATTTGAGAAGGTAATCGGAACAGAAAACTCAACCCTGTTGCATTGGTTTTATGTAGGGCTTTTAAATATACATCAAGAGGTAAACCTGGATAGGGTGCATACATTTCTTTATGGAGGATTATTGAAGTTTGATGTGATACATGAACTGCCTGTTACTGCAGAAAGTTTTTGTTTGGCCCCCCATGGCTCCGTGCTTGGTTTTGAAAAAAAGGACGGTAAAGTAATACCCATTTTTAGAACCGGGAATGAAACAAAACTGGATGAGTGGGGTAGGCCGGCCTATTTAAAAATGGTTGATGAATATTGTGACAACCTGCTGCTTACAGCGGTTGATCACACCCCGGGATTTGATTTGAGAAGTGCAGCCTATCATTTGTTGAAAACATTTACAGAGCAGCCAGGAAGAGACGAGGCTGCATTATGGGGAGCTGTACCTTACGACTACGACCAGGCCGGTTCAGCTACCTATCATCTTGCCCCGCCAATCAGGGTGAACTATCAAACAATAAAAGAAGCACTGATTTTTGGAACGGTAAAAAGGGCATCCGGTAGTGGTAAGGCTGCAACCTGGCGGTCCGGATCATGGAGCCTGCGAACAAGCCGCATTTTTCCATTATATATTTTCGTCTTTATCGGGCAAATAAAAATAAATGGTAAAAAAACTGTTGTTAAGCTGATGCGGAAGACCAAATCATTTTTCCGATGATTACTTAACCGTTCTAATATATATCAAGCCCAATTAACTTCGAGGTCAAAACAATCAAACCAGGCAATAAAAAGAACGCCTCGAATCAATTCAAAAAGGACAAATAAAACACATGGATACATCAAAAATAAAACTGGTAGCTGCGGATATGGATGGTACCCTGCTAAATGCAAAGCATGAATTGAGTCCTGATTTTTTTCCAATTTTTGAACGAATGAAAGACAGGGGAATTTTATTTGCCGCAGCAAGCGGAAGACAATTCTGGAACCTGCTCAACTGTTTTGAAAACATACAGGATGACGTGATTTTTATCGCAGAAAATGGCAGTTACGTGGGATACAAAGGACAAGAGCTGCTGGTGCAGGCGATGGAACCGGATGTTACCAGGGAGCAAATAACAACAGCAAGAAAAATACCGGGTATTCATACCATTCTTTGTGGTAAAAAGCGTGCATACATAGAAAGTAAAGCCCCGGCATTTATTGAAAACGTGAAAATGTACTACGACCGCTACGAAGTAGTGGATGATTTGATGAAGGTGGAGGATGACCAGTTTTTAAAAATAGCCATCTGCGACCTTGCCGGTTCTGAAGCAAACAGTTATCCTTTTTTTAAACAAAAAAAAGATCAGTTACAGGTAAAAGTATCAGGGCATATCTGGCTGGATATCTCACATCGGTTGGCCAATAAAGGCAGGGCGATGGCCGTGGTGCAAAATAAATTTAAAATTTCTGTTGATGAAACAATGGTGTTTGGCGATTACCTGAACGACCTCGAGATGATGCATCAGGCCAGTTTCAGCTATGCTATGGAAAATGCTCATGCTGATATTAAAAACGCAGCCCGTTTTATTACTAAAAGCAATGAAGAAAATGGGGTTATAATTGTGTTGGAAGAAATGCTGAAAAAGATCAGGTGAAACTCTGCTGGCAAACGCAATTGTATTTTCATTACGCATCATTCAAATCGAAACATTCATTCCTCTCCCCGGTATCTTAGCTGGCATAACCCCAATAATGTGTCTGCCTTCCCTCGCATACTTACGTTTTCATTCTTCAATTCATAAATTGAAGGAATACCTGTAAACATTTCCGGTAACGATTTGATTTTAAAATATAGTTAAGTTTTTCCCTTCCCTTTTTATTAAGCTTAGTGTTAATATTTTTAAATGTAAACCTGATCGTTAGGTTGGATACTATTTTAAGGTAACCTTATAAGGAAAAGCTATTTGGATAAAACAATAATTGTTTCGCAAAGTGTAAGGAGCTGCATCAATCTTCACCAAGCTTTACTTCCTGTATACAATCATAATAATAAAATAAGCAGGATGGTTTCAGTAACCCATCGTTTTTTTACATAGATGCAACAAAAATATCTGCTTTTTTATTTCTTTTTTGTTTCCCCGATAAAATAAAGTACGTCCAATAATTTACGGGAGTATGCCGAAAACCCTTTATTATAGAGTAGGCACAAAAAATAAAATACACCACTATGGAACAAAACGCAATTACCGGTTACGAAGGCAAAATTGAATTGCCCGAGTTAGTCAAAGGCAGGCAACTGTTTATGATAAACCAGTCCGCACCCTTTTTTGAATTTCCCAATAATATCACCCATTGGGAACAGGTGATGTGTACTGGTTATAATCCTTATTACCAGCGGTTAGAAGCCGTGGTAAATGTAAAGCAGGCAACGGGTTACAATGGTAACCTCTGTTCAAAAGGTTCAACGGAATATGTGCGGTTTTTTGTAGACTTTAAAGATGGAGCAGGATTCCAGGATATGGGATATACCAGCTTTAAAGTAGCCGACATTTCCAACTTTCCCCCCGGTCCTCAACATCCACTTAGTTACCTGGCTTTTTTGTTTATAGATGACAGAAAGCACCGGAAATTCCTGGAATGCGATAAGGCGGTTATTCCTACATTAAGAGCCGTTCTTTCCTGGAATAGCATTCCATCGGCCAATCCTTTTCAAAACCCTCATTTCGGAAACCATATTGATGCAGATATACAACTGGCACGCAAAACCTGGATATGGTGGAAAGATATTGTGGAAATTGCCAACATCAAGAGCTTTTCAAAGTTAATAGAACCGGAGTTTGAAATTCAGCTAAAAGAACCTGCTACCGTGAAGGCGGAGGATATTTATAAACTGAATACCGCTGCAGAAGTATCATCACACCGTACATTTTATTCGGCCATTGGCGCAAAGCTCAATTCAACTATTGACTTTAGCAAAGCAGCGTCCGTTTTTGATGTAGCCAGCCTGGCCGATTTTAATATAGACATCAACAAATTTTACGATTTCTTCAATGGTGCAAGCGAAAAAGCAGATGTAAGTTTTGAAGAATTAACCTGTGTGGGATTAAACACTTTAACCGACCGCTTGGGTGCAGTGATCCACATAAAAAGACCCACCGGATTTAACGGTAATTTATGCACCAAAGGATCAAGGGAACATGTTGCCTTTTGGGCAGACTGGAACAATAACGGAATATTTGAACAGTACCTGGGAACCGTGAGCCTGAATGTGCATGATATCAGTAACATTCCAAGGGAGGGGCTTTTTTATACTGTTCAACTGCCGCTCAATACCAGGGACAGGCTAAAATTATGCAATCAGCCCAATATTATCAGGATAAGGGCGGTCCTTTCATGGGAGTCTTTGCCTTCTACCACCAACCCAAATGCGTTGAACCATTGGGGTAATTATAAAGACGCCCTGGTGCAGGTACGCCCCGCATTCAAACCAGGTACAGGAATTCATTCGGCCATTTATTATGTAGGAAATGTTGACCGGTTTTCCATTGATCCAATCTCACATTTGCACAATGCAGGGGCTGCCTCTATTCATAACAACAGGCCATGGGGCGGCAACACCAATTTCCATGGACTGATAGACCGAAATGGATTTGGCGGCATTATTAAATATCGCTTCCTGGTTAAAAAACAGGCAGAACCGGATAGTGCTTACCAACC
>JBBQTL010000039.1:0-30670 GCA_038213285.1 Chitinophagales bacterium | reverse complement strand
GATGAGTTGTTAATTGAAGTAAGCCTGGCAGCCAGGTCAACTGATACCTTACAAATCAGTTGGGTAAAAAAGGAGGCACTGAATCAATTTAAGAGACTGACCAATGTGCAATTAAGTTTAAGGTCAGATAATGATATTCCTTCTGCTGAAATTAACCAAACCGTACGTTACAGGGGATTTACACAAAACATTGCAAAGCCGTTTTACCAAATGGAAGGCCCCGGAATAGAAAATGATAAAGTGGCTTTCCGGTCTTTTTTTGATTACAGGAACGGGAAAGATATTTATGGAAAAATAGTGGATACGCCTGTGTTGGCCAAAGTAGGTGTTGGTGCAAGTTGGCACCAGATGCAGTATTGGGGGAAAGATATTTTAAAGGTGGGTAATTCATTGGGCGCAGGTGCCCTGGCTGTTGAAGAAAACAAAAGAATATATCCTTTGGCAGATGCTGATACCACTTCGTTCCAGGTGATGTATGAAGGAGCATTGCAGGCAGCATTTAAACTTGATTTCAAAAATTGGGATGTAGCCGGTTCGAAAAAAAATGGGAGTGAAACCATATCTGTTACTAAGGGAAATTTTTATTATAAAAATGAGATTAAACTCGAACTAAGCCATCTGCGGAATTTAGTGGCAGGTTTTGCCAATTTCGGCATGGGTAGAGCGGTTTATAAAAAGCACAATGCAAGGTTCAGTTCTGTTTCTACTTATGGAAAGCAGGCAGACGGCACTACCACTAATCTTGGCTTAGCCATTATGTTTAGCGCCAATGAGTATGTAGAAAACAGAACTGCCGATACTACTTCCAATATTCCCAATACATCTTATGTAGCATTAAAACCTTCCGCCAAAAAAGCAATTTATTTTTTTGCCTGCTGGGAGAATACGGACCGGCGATTTGCTACACATGCGGGATTCGAAAAATACCTGGAAGAGACTGCCAATAAATTAGCTAACCCCATTCAAATAAAAATCAGTAATAAAAAATAAATCATGGAAAGAAGAAATTTTGCAGGATTATTATTATCACTTACTGCGGGAACTGTTTTGTTACCGCTGCTGGTAAAAAGTAATTCAGGTGATACCGATCAATTTTTGACAGATACATTGTTTGATGATAAAGGACTCCCCGAAAATCTTCCTGCGAATATTAAGCAGTTGATTAAAAATGTACAGAAACAGGAATACAAGGCGGTAAATACCGATTGGGATGGAACCATTCAAATTGAAGGATTGTTGCGTTTTGCTAAACGGGGTTATAAAGAAGGATTGGATTATTCCAACCAATGGTTCAACTATCATGTGGAAAACGATAATAAGCTGGATGATGAAGCATACTACAAACAATATGATGGGCCCCATGCAAGAATTTTAAGGGACGGTCCACTGGCTTTTGTTATTTACTCCGCAAATCTCGGGGTTTCATTTCCGGTACATGAATTATACAAATTAAATAATAGCAAAATTGCCAGGCAGGTTTGCATGGATGTGGCCGATGCCATCCTGCATTATGCCGGTCGTGACCGGTTTGGGATGCTCGCCCACGATGATTTTAATTATGCAGCTTTTGCCATACCTGATACTGCTTATTGGGCTACCCGTGCCAATGCCATTGCCGCATCATTAAGTACTAACAAAGGTGTTGCGGATATTTATTGGAAGCAATCCATTTATCAGTTAGACCAGGGTATAAAATATTTTTTCGACAATGAAAAAGGGTTGGTACGTACAGGTTTGTTTAAAGGTGAACCGGCAAAAACATACTGGTGTCGCTCTCAAGGCTGGTTGATTTGGGCAATCGCCGGTTTGCTTCGGTATTTACCAGTTACACATCCATACTTTAAAAAAGCTGCAGCAACCATGAAATTAATTGCGGATGGTGCGGTAAAATATCAAACCAATAGCGGTGCATTTCATGTGTTGGTAGATGACCCATCCACTCCGGAAGAGGTAACAGGAATGGCCATGGTGCTGTCTGTTGTAAAGGAAGGTATGCGTAAAAATTGGATACCGAAAAAATACAATGATTTCTGCAACAAAGGTTGGGAATACGTTAAACAATCAGTGGATGAGAAAGGTAAGCTGCATAATGTTTACACCGGTTGGGCAGTGCCTGCAGAAGAGAAAAAAGTAAATGATATTGACCGGAATTTCCGTGGGTTTGCAGTAGGTATAATTATAGTGGCTGCAGATGAAATGACGAGATGATTTTTACTTCATCGATTTTATAATGGCCGTTTTTTTAAATGTTACAATTAAAGTGTATGCCAATCAACATTCTTTCAATAGCACAATCCGAGGCATCAAAGATGGTATCATCTGTAATTGAAATGGCTGGCAAAGATGGGGGTAGTCCTGTAGCAGTTGCTGTAGTAGATTATGCTGCACGCCTGGTGGCTTTTACAGCAATGGACCATGTAATGCCTGCCAGTATTAAGCTGGCACAGGCAAAAGCTTATTCTGCAGTTATCGGAATGAGGGATACCATTCAATGGGCATCAACAAAAAAACATCCGAAATATATAGACTTTGATATGCGCAACTGGACAGACGAAAATTTCACCTGCTTTACAGGTGGCATTATCATCACTGTAAATAGCCAGGTAATTGGCGCTATTGCAGTAAGTGGCAGAAAGGGGAAAAAAGACGATGCAGATTTAGTAATGCAGGATAATGAACTGGCAGAATATGGCAAGTTGGTTTTTAAAATACTACATGAAGCAGAAAGCGCCAATCACAAATTTGTTTTAGAGAATAATTTATGAACAAATAAAAGTTACAAATGAACAAGAAACAATTACCCGGCACAGATATTATGTTGTCACCCATAACCTATGGAGCCTTTGCGATCGGTGGCTGGTTTTGGGGCGGTGCAGATGAAGGCGAAGCGATAAAAGCCATTGAAACAGCTATCGATAACGGCGTAACTACCATTGACACCGCACCGGTGTATGGCATGGGCCATAGTGAAAATGTAGTAGGCAATACCATAAAAGGCAAACGGGATAAAGTACAGCTACTTACCAAATTCGGTATGCGTTGGGATACTACGTCCGGTGATTTTGCTTTTGATACAAACGATAATGACGGCACTCCTGTAAAGGTGTACAAATTCAATGGAAAGGAAAGTGTAATGGAAGAATGCGAACGGAGTTTAAAAAGATTACAAACGGATTATATTGATTTGTTGCAAATGCATTGGCCGGATAGTACTACCCCCATTGAAGAAACAATGGAGGCCCTGGAAATATTAAAACAACAGGGTAAAATAAGAGCCGCAGGTGTATGCAACTGTCCCATTGATTTATTAAAGCGGGCAGGCAAAGTAACACTGGTATCTACTAACCAGGTTGCCTATAGTATGGTGAACAGGGGAATTGAAAAAGAACTGGTGCCATTTTGCCTCAAAAACGGTATTGGTATTTTACCACACACCTCTTTACAAAAAGGATTGCTGACGGGTAAAATAAAACCGGGCCACCTGTTTGGAGAAGGCGACCACCGGGCAGGCAATGCCTTCTTTAAGGAACCTGTTCATTCCGCCGTAATGACGATGCTGGAGGAGATCAATTTTATTGCCGTTGAACGGGGAATTAGTTTGGCACAACTGGCCATCAACTGGACGATGCAACAACCTGCCATCACCTCCGTATTGGTAGGGGCCAGGAATGCGGCACAGATGCTCGACAATGTAAAAGCAACCACTTTTGTTTTAACCAAAGAGGAAATAAAGGGGATTAATAATGCGCTTGCACAGTTCCACTTAAAATTATAAACAATGAAAAAAACGCTTGCTAATATATTGTATGTAACAGCATTGATGGCATTCATTTTTTCTTTGCTATTGTTTGCAAAAAGTAATTACAACGCAGGGGGAATAGCACTTACCGTATGCTGGTTAATACTGGCTGTTACATTTATGCGAAACCCGGTACTGGCTAAATTTTCTTATACCATCTTTATTTTGGCCGCAGTATCTGTAGCAATGACCTTTCCCCAGTACTTTATGCAAATAGGCGATTTTCAATTAAAAAAATTAATTGTTCCACTGCTGCAGATTATCATGCTGGGAGTAGGCTGTACACTGAGTTGGAAAGACCTGGCAGGAGTATTGAAAATGCCAAAGGCTGTAATTATAGGAGTGATATGCCAGTTTACCATTATGCCTTTTGTAGGTCTTGGAATCGCCACTCTGTTTGGATTTCCACCCGAAATAGCGGCCGGGGTAGTATTGGTAGGGTGTATGCCGGGTGGACTTGCCAGTAATGTAATGACCTTTCTCGCAAAGGCAAATGTAGCGCTGTCTGTTACGCTTACGGCAGTATCTACTTTGTTGGCGCCGGTTCTTTCGCCCTTTCTCATGAAGCAGTTGGGGGGCCAGTTTGTACCTATAGATTTTGTAACAATGGTGATCGATATCTTGAAAATGGTTATTGCACCCGTTTTCCTGGGCGTAGTGTTAAACTTTTTTTTAAAAAACAAATCAGCGTTGGTTAATAAAGTAATGCCGGTGATATCTATGACAGGGATTGTTTTCATTATCATAATTATTACCGCAGCAGGCAGGGATAGTTTATTGCAGATTGGAATTGCCCTGGTTTTTGCGATGTTCCTTCACATGATGACCGGATTAACGTTAGGTTATGTTGCAGCCCGCCTGTTAGGCCTGTCTGAAATAAATTCCCGAACAGTTGGCATAGAAGTGGGTATGCAGAACGGTGGCCTTGCATCAGGCATTGCAGTGCAAATGGGCAAAATTGCTACCGTGGGTTTGGCACCTGCCGTAAATGGCCCGATTATGAATACTACCTTTTCATTAATCGCTACCTGGTGGGCAAGTAAACCAATTGAAGAATCCGCTATTAAAGATAAAACTACCTAACCCAAAGAAATCCTGAGATGAAGAAACTATTGTTAATCCTGTTAATCGCCTGCAGCCAAAATACGATTGCCCGGCAACCTCCGTATAAATAAAAAAATAGATCAATTGAAAGCCGCATAAAAGATTGGTAAGGCAAATGACACCAGCCGAAAAAATACTGCAACTCAATCAATACCTGGTGGGTGGAAATAAAAATAATATTGTAGCAGCAATTAAGGAAGTGCCTGCAGGCATCGCCTCATTAATTTATTTTAATGCCGATCCGGTTTTTCGCAACCAATTGCAAAACAAAGCATATTTTACCAATCCTTTTGATGTGAATGAAAGGTATGAAAAAAAACCAATGACTTTTTTTACGTTTAAAAAAATTGATATGAACCTAAAGCCAAAAAAAAATCAACACGATGTGCATAATCACAATCGCCGGAAATTTATGAAATTGTTGGGTATGGCATTGGCGGCCGCTACCGCACCCAAATTTATTTTAGCCGGTAAAAGTATTGGATGGTTTGCAGAAAATAGTATTCCAACTGCCACCGGTAAAATTTCACCGTCACAGATGGGAATAACAAGTATACATGAACATATTGCCCTTCAAGCTGATGCTGCGCAAAAAGAAAAAAGTATGGCCTTTGCAATAAGCGAATTAAAAAAAGCAAAGGAATTCGGTTTACAAACAATTGTAGATGTAAATCCAAACCGGGATGCAGCCGGCATCCGGGAAGTTTCACTTGCCAGCGGGGTTAATGTAGTTTGCTGTACAGGGTATTATGTGCTTACCAAACAACAGCAAACGTTAACCATTGAAGAATGCGAAAACCACATGGCAAAAGAAATAGAACAAGGTATCGGGGAAACAAAAATCCGTCCGGGTGTTATTAAAATTGCCACCAAAGGATTACCCATCACCCAGGCAGAAAAAAATGTTTTTATAGCCGCTGCACATATACAACAGCGCTATAAAATTCCAATATGCACCCATGCCGTTAGCGGCTGTGCCGAACAGCAACTGATACTGGAAGAAGCAGGGGCTAACCTGGCGCATTGTTATTTTTCGCATGTAGAAGCTACGTTTGGCTGGAGTGGACGTACCACAGAGCAGGAAATAGATTACCTGGAAACGGTGGTAAAAAAAGGGAGTACATTAAGCTTTAATAATTTTGGAAACTGGAACCATACAAAACCCGAAGATCTTGCCAAAATAATCAGGGAATTAACACAGCGTGGCTACGATAACAATATGGTAGCAACAATGGATTTAACCTGGTCTTTTGAAAACGGTGATTTAAAAGTGTTATGGAGCGATACCAATGTCGACGGAAAAGATCGCACCTATTCCTACCTGCTCCGAAAGGCGTTACCATGGATGAAAGAAAATGGTATTCCTGAAAAATCCATCAACAAATTTATTCTTGATAACCCCAAACGGATATTTACCTGGTGAGCCTTTAATAAACCGTTTTATTGCAACACAAAGAAATATATTTTACCGGCATGAAAAAATTATTGTTATCCATAATGGCAAACCTGTTAAACCCTGTTTCCGCTAAATTAATATTTGCAGCGGCATTTTTTTTTAACCTGCAGTTTAAAACCTTAGCCCAGGAAACTAAAAAGCAACTGGTAGATTATATTGATCCTTTTATCGGCGTACTTGATCCTGAAAGTGCCTGTGTAATCGGGCCGCAGTTGCCATCGGCATCCATCAATCCAAGTCCGCAAACACCCAAAGGAAATGATGATGGATATCATCCCAATGAACCGATTCGTGGGTTTTGCCAGCTAAGTGTGAGCGGCACCGGTTGGGGCAAATACGGACAGATATTCTTTTCCCCGCAAATTGGTTTAGCGATTGGCGAAACAGAACATGACTCACCCAAAGAAAATGAAGTGGCAAAAGCTTATGAATATTCCGTAAAGCTTAAACGCTATGGAATTAAAACAGATCTTACCCCATCGGTTCATTCAGCAATTTACCGGTTTACTTTTCCGGAAAGTAAAAACGCTCACGTGGTTTTTGATTTAAGCCACCATCTTGCAGGAGACATCAAGCCGGAATTACAGGGTAAGGTTCATGCAGGAAACCTGGCTTTCACTGCTGGTAATACAAACGAAATTAAGGGCATGGGTACCTATTCCGGTGGCTTTGGCGGGGGCACGTACAATGTTTATTACTGCATTCGGTTCAGCAAATCACCTCAATCTTCAGGTACCTGGCTCAATAGTGTAATTAATGCAGGTGCTACCTCGGAAAAACTGTTGAAAGAAGACGATAGGGTGGGAGCATACCTGCAATATCATACCAAAGCAAATGAAGAAATTTACATGAAGGTGGCGGTTTCTTTTAAAAGCGTAGAACAGGCTGCCGCATGGCTCGATGCCGAGATATCGGGTTTTGATTACAATGGAGTAAAAGAAACAGCTAAACAAACCTGGAACAAGGTATTGAATAAAATAGTGGTAGAAGGTGGCAGCGAAAAAGACAACCGCATATTTTACACAGCCTTTTATCATGCTAACCTGATGCCACGCAACAGAACCAACGACTCCCGGCATTTTGATGAAGGCGTAGCAGTTTGGGATGATCATTTCGCTATATGGGATACCTGGCGAACGTTGTATCCACTCCAGGTACTAATCAACCCGGATATGGTTAGCAGCACTATAAATTCTTTCATAGCAAGGTTGCAAAAAAACAACATGGTAAAAGATGCTTATGTTGCAGGAAATGAAATGATGAGCGAACAGGGCGGAAACAATATAGACAATGTAATTGCCGATGCTTATGTGAAAGGAATCAAGGGCGTAAACTGGAACGAGGCCTATAAAGTAGTTAAATTTAATGCGGATAACGAACGGCAGGGGAGTTATGCATGGAATAAAGCAGACGCTACAAACACTTACAAAGAAATGGGCTGGATACCGGTGGGGCGTATGAGTAACTCGATGACATTGGAATATGCTTACAATGACTTTTGCGCAGCGCAGATGGCCAAAAAACTTGGAACCAAAGCAGATTTTAAAAAATATACGGAGCGAAGTGGCAAGTGGACGGCATTATGGAATCCACTTGCAGAGAGTGATGGCTTTAAAGGTTTTATTGAATCTAAAAAATTGGACGGAACTTTTGTGGCGCTTGATTTAAAAAAATATCCGGGCTCGTGGAAGGATCATTTTTATGAAGGAAGCTCATGGACCTATTCCTGGTTTGCACCACACCAGTTTAACAAGTTAATTGAACTGTGCGGTGGAAAAGAAATGTTTGTAAAAAAATTACAACATGGCTTTGAAAACAATTTAATCGACTACGGAAATGAGCCGGCATTCCTGGCCGCTCACGCTTTTCATTATGCAAATCGCTCCAACCTCGCAAGTCTATACACCCGTAAATTGATGGCGAAAAGATTTAACGAAAAAGGCTACTCCGGGAACGACGATAGCGGCGCTATGAGTAGCTGGTTTATGTTTTCTTCAATGGGTTTCTTTCCCAATGCCGGCAAGGATATTTATTACCTCGTTGGTTCTTCTTTTAAGAAAGTGACACTTACAATGGGCAATGGTAAAACAATCAATATTTCTGCACCCAACACTTCACCTGAAAATATTTACATCAAATCAGTCACCATTAACGGTAAGAAATGGAACAAGCCATGGATTCAGCATAAAGATATACAAGACGGGGCAACCATTGTTTTTGATATGAGCAATACTCCTTCAACTTCTAATAGATAAAATCATGAAAAATGGTATAAAACTTTTCGTACTGATGGTATGCTGTATTGTTTCAAGCCTGGTACAGGGGCAATCCAGCAAAACTAATCGATTAACAAAAAAAGAAAAAAAGCAGGGCTGGGTATTACTTTTTGATGGTAAAACATCTGCCGGTTGGATGAAAGCGAATGGCCAGCTCTTTCCCGAAAAAGGATGGCAGATCAGCAATGGAAGTTTAACGGTGATGGAAAATCAGAAAGGTGGTGATATTGTAACTGAGGATGAATACGCCGACTTTGAATTGTCAGTTGATTTCCTGTTAAGTAAAACAGCCAATAGCGGCATCAAATATTTTTTTACCAATTATTCAACCGGCGGCAAACTCGGTATGGAATACCAGGTAATGGATGATGCCGGTGCAACTGACAATAAACTGGCCAATCATTTATGCGGTTCACTGTATGATATTTTTCCACCCAATGAAACCATCAAAAAAACAAATGCAATTGGCCAATGGAACACTGCAAAAATTATAAGCAAAGTAAAGCATGTACAGCATTGGTTGAATGGAATAAAAATACTGGAGTTTGAGAGAGGTGGTGACGCTTATATTGCTGCAGTGGGAAAAAGTAAGTACAAGACCTCGCCTTTGTTCGGCACCGTTGAGAAGGGAAGGATCCTGTTACAGGAACATGGACATGAGGTCTCGTTCAGGAATATTAAGATAAGGAAATTATAGTCCTCACTTTATTACTATTTACAACAATGCAGAAATAATAAAGGTTGGGATGGAAAAGTAAAAGGCGAGCCACCATCGCCGGATATTTATGTTTTTGCAGCACAGGGAAAAGGTTACAGCGATAAAACAATATTAAAGAAAAGGTCGGTGGTTTAATTCGGTAACGCTAAAAATCAATTTCTATAATGATACAGTTATTTTGCCGGTTTAGAAGTTGGAGTTTATTTGTTTTATTAAATATTGCGCTATCATCCAATGCACAAAACCCCTCGGCCCGACAGGTGGAATGGCTGACTTATCCATTTTCTCAATTGGTAGTGCGCAACGATTGGGCTGCGCCAATAGTGTGGAAGTACGGCCCCTTCAAAGACATCATAGAAACAGAAACAGTAATTGCTCCACCCAACATGACGGATTACTGGAATGACTGGTTCAGGAAAATGAAAACTTACCAAACTTATCTTCGGGAACATTTGAATGATACGTCTTCTTCCTATCTTGAAGTGAATCTTAAAAAAGGAAACGATGTCAGGCTGACGTATAAACGGGTATTAAACCAAATCCGTTTATTACCCAATGATAAAATTTCGTTTGATGGTTATGCAAAAAATGAAAAGGGGATTTCGAATTTCAGGGTGAACTTAATCTACATTAAAAGCGGGCAGGAGTTGAGCCATAGTATAGTAAAATCGGAAACCGTTGGTACGATTAGCATCTCTGAAAATAGTACATCCCTGCAGAGTGAGTTTGTAATCCCTGATTTTGATTCAAAAAATTTGATGGTACAGCCCGCAGTTTTCTTTTACACCAATGATACTAATGCAATACAGGTAAATGTTCACGGGTTAAGATTATCCATACCTGCCAGCAAACAAAATTTAAAAATATACAATGAACAAAAGGCGTCGTTTTATCCAAAAAATGCCGGCACTGATAAACAATTATATCAACGGCCCGAAACACAATGGGTGAAGCGGAACTTTATTTCGGGCTTTGCTTATTTATGGGACAATGATTTTTGGGACGCCGATAAAAAAGTATTTACAGCGCAGAAATATTGCGATAAAATGAAACGGGAATTTGGCGGATTCCAATCCGTTTTAATTTGGATTGGTTACCCCAATATTGGTATTGATAACCACAATATCTGGGATATACTGGCTGCCATTCCGGGAGGCATCAATGCTGTACGTGCGGTTGTGAAGGTATTTCATAAAAACAATGTGAAAGTATATTTTCCTTATATGCCATGGGAAATTGATACCCGTAGAACTGGCACTCCCGATGCAACCCATTGGGGAAAAATGGTTGAAAAAACGGATGCAGATGGTTTGTTTTTTGATACCTGGTTTGATGGTGATAGTTTTCAAAAAGAACTTGATAAATACAAAAGGGGAGTGAGTATTGGAACGGAACATCATCCAACACTTCAAAACGTGCAGGGATACAATGCCATCACCACGTCGTGGGGCCAAACATTAACGCCATACAATAACAATGGTATTTCAAGGGTAAAATGGTTGATTCCCGAACATTTACAATGGACGATTAACCGATGGACAACCGACCGGCAAAACAATATGGCTTACAGCTGGATTAACGGACAGGGAATATTGGTTTGGGAAAATATTTTTGGTCATATGAATATTTGGAATGCGAAGGACCGCCACACGCTGCGAAAGATAAACGCAATCTACCAGCAGTTTGGATATTTGTACACGTCCGATTCATGGAAACCTTACCTGCCCTCAGGTAATGAGAATGTTCATATTTCTTCCTGGCAGAATAAGGAAGCAAGGATATGGAATATTATTTCAGACAAAGAAGATATAATATTGCAAATGGATTTGTTGGTTGATGATGATCAAATGGAATATTATGACTTGTGGACAGGTAAAAAATTAAATGTAACAGCATCTAAAATTACCCTGGTATTAAAAAGGTTTTCCTGTGTGTTGGGGTTGAAAAGTACGGCATCTGTTGATATTTTAAAACTGATCAGGAAACATCGGAAAGAGGATGAAAAAATAGGGTCAATAGACGATGTGCATGGGCAGTATGTTTCTACAAAGTCAGCAAAGCCTGTACCGGTAAATAATTCTTCCGCCACCGTAACTACTAAAGATTTATTGCAGGTTGCAGCAGGAAAATATATTTTACAAACAAGCCATGTAAAAAGGGAATGTGGTTGTTTTGTGGATGATGATGCAAAAAATAACAATGACAATAACCAGGTGAAAAATGCCACTGGCGCAGATTTAATTGTTCATCATACAAACGTTTCGTTGGCTCCATTTCAAATAATGGAGCGGACTGTTACCAATGAGGCGTTTGAGTTATTCCTGAAGTCGTCAAACTATCATCCTGTTGACAAAATTAATTTTTTGAAACACTGGAAAGGTATGCGGTGCCCGGATTCTTTAAGAAGCAGGCCGGTGGTGTATGTGTCTCTTGATGATGTAAGAGCTTATGCAAAATGGGCCGGCATGCGGCTACCTACTGAATGGGAGTGGCAGGTAGCTGGTGAAACACATGGAAAGGAATTTGTTTTTAATGAAGTGTGGGAATGGAACGAAAGTGAACGCTTTGATGGACATAACTGGTTTGTCACATTACGTGGCGGTTGCGCAAACTGGACGTTACAAACTTCCCGTTGGTATTTTCCGGGCACAGCAAACAACAATAGTCCAGGTGGTGAGCAACCTTTAGATTCACACAGTAAATTCTTTATAATGAAAACTGGTTTTGACAGGGCCGGTACAATCGGTTTCAGATGTGTTAAATAATTGACGTATACAATTTATTGAATAAAAACATATAAGATTTAAAATACTGATATGCAAAAATTAAATGTAATCCGAAAAGCAGGTAACTATAACCTGCAGGTAAACAAATTATTTGTTCTGAAAATTTTGCTGTTTATTATGTTGCAAATAAATGGTTTTATAGCTATTGATGCACAGCAAAAAAAAATATACCTCGCCAACGACGATCACACCGATTACATGTGGACCGGCGATGAAGAAACATATAAAAAAGCATTTTCAGAAATGCTGGATTATTATATAAAGCTGAATGATTCAACTGCACATTTGCCTTACAACCAGCAAAGCAAATGGAACTGCGATGGGTCTTACTGGGTGTATAATTACAAACAAACAAGAAGTAAGGAACAATTTGATAAATTGATTCATCAGATCAAAGAAGGAAAAATAACCGTGCCTTTAAATTCAATGATTGTTTTGATGGGTGCGGCGCCTGCAGAAGCTACCATTCGTGATATGTATTATGCCGGTTCATTAAAACGAAAATACGGTCTCGATCTTTCTTTGGTATTGAATATGGAAGACCAGGTATTGCCATTAGGGCTCTCTTCATTATGGGCCGGATCGGGTGCAAAATATTCCTGGAAGGGTGTTTGTGCATGTGCCACCAAGGTAAATGGTTTAGAAAGAAAACGCCCACAGCTATTCTGGTATAAGGGCCTCGATGAGCAACGGGTATTGATGAAATGGTATTCGGTGCATCCCCGGTACACTGATATGGCAAAACAAAAAGAGTTTCGCTTTTTATTTGGAACGTATTTAGAAGCGGCACACCAGGCCAATGCGGTAGATGATTGTAAAGACCTGTTAAAACAACAGGAAATTTATCCTTACCATATTGCAGGTGCTTTTGGCAAAGGGGGAGATGATTTAAAAACACTTACTGATAATTTTCCAAAAGTTGCCAAAGAAAAAACCGATGCGGAATATGAAGTCATTGTATCCAATGAAATAGATTTTTTTAAAGATATTGAAAAACAATACGGGGCTGTTTTACCATCTGAGACCATTTCTTATGGAAGTACAGAATGGGGAAACAGTTTTGCGTCACTGGCAGAAGTTTCCGCCTCTGTAAAACGTTCTATAGAAAAGTTGAGAACTGCAGAAGCATTATATACGTTGGTTGCTCTGAAGGATAAAAAATTTGCAACCGATCTGGCAGAGCAAAAAGAGAAAGCATGGCTAGCCTGCGGAATGTACTTTGAACATGACTGGACTGCTGACGGTCCACACATCACCAGGAAACAACGGGCAGACTGGCAAAAGAAAACTGCGGCTATCTTTAACGGTTATGTAGATACTTTGTACAACAAGGCGGCAAAACGGCTGGGCCAGTTAATTTCAAAACCAACAGGCGGCAACGAGGCATTCTATGTATTCAATCCTTTAAGTTGGGGCAGAACGGACTATAGCGATTATGCGTATAGCGGTTCTTCATTAATAAGTGTTGTTGATAAAGCAACTCAACAAGAAGTTCCTTTTCAAATCATTACAAAAAAAGAAAAATCGTACCTCCGTATTTTAGCAACAGGCATCCCTTCATTGGGTTACAAAGTATTCGAAATAAGAAGAAAAACAACACCTGCAAGCTTTGTCAATCGTTTTTCAGTAACAGACAGTACGATAGAAAATAACTTATATAAAATCAGCTTTACTGTACAAGGGGTTATAACCAGTTTAATAGATAAAACCAACAACAGGGAATGTGTGAAAGAGCTCGGCAATTTATATTTTAATGACCTCGGTTCCGGCAAAGGAAATGATGGGGAGAAAATGAGAATTGAAAATAATGGCCCTGTTTCTGTTACCCTGGTCGCTTCCTCTTATAAACCCATTAAACACACAACAAGGCTTACCCTTTTTTCAAATAGTGATCGTATTGAAATAGAGAATTACATCACTCAAAACCTGGATGCAAAACCTGTTACCTATTCCTTCTCATTAAACCTTAGCAAGCCGGATACCTGGCATGAAGAGGCGGGGGCCATATTGCATGCAAAAACAATTTCAAAGGGTGGGCACTATGCTGATACCGCCAACAGGGTTGACTGGTTAGCAATAAACCATTTCGCTGATATGTCGGACACTGAAAATGGAATGATCATCTCTAACAGGGACGCTTATTTTATGAAGACAGGCAATAGCACCAGTACCGTCCTTGACGATAGTACCGCTCAAATTAAAGTATTGGCAGCAGCACAGGTAGATAATTGGTTGGGCATGGTAAACCAGGATGGGGATGCTTATTTTGAACATTTTTTAGCATTGAAGCCTCATACAGGAAACTTTAATTCAACTACCGCAATGCGGTTTTCATTGCAGCATCAAAACCCTTTGACAGCGGGGAAAATTACTGGCGGTTCCGGCTATAATGGAAGCAGTTTCTCATTATTGTCCGTATCAGATACCAATACAATAGTATGGGCTTTAAAGCCTGCTGAAGAAGGAATTGACAAGGGTATTATTATGCGGGTCTGGAACCTGGCAGATAATAATAAACCGGTGATCATTTCATCCAATGCGGGTATGGCAAAGGCATTTGGCAGCACCCACATTGAAACCGATGACCAGGCGATACCTCTTGAAAAAGGAAAGCTCAACACGGCGATAGGGCATAATCGTATGCAGACTTTCAGGATATTTTTACATTGATCTATAAAATAAAATTGGTTTACCAGATTACAATTAACCTCCGGAAAGGGTGCCTCATGTAAGCTGGATAGTTAACTTATTATACCTGAATGAGGCAACCGGTATTCTGCGTAAAAGCGGTGAATAATTTCTCTAGATTTGCTTGCGTTTGTGGTTGAATATCCTCTCAAAAAAATAAAAATTTTTCGTGGAAGAAAATACATCTTATATTTGGTAAACCAATTATTGGGAAACCAATTATGTCGATTGCAACCATTTCGTTATTCAATTTTTTCGCTTTTTGATTGCTTTTGCTAAGACGTTCCATCAATAATTTGATCTTTGGAATGGGTGTTGGTCGCTGTTTATCGCAGTACATTGATATAAACAGGTTTTGTTTCATCTGTAATTACGCTTTTTGTATGAGCGTGTTAATTGTATTAATCAAATAATTAATCAGCATCAGTCGCTGATTGTACCGTTCTCCCGGGTTTTTTAGTATTTGTTTTTGGGCCCGGCCAATAGCAGTAATCATTAGTTAAAGAACTGTATGTTTCTACATCGCAGTTCTTATTTTAAATTTTACCATTTTTAAAATGTTATTAGGGTAAAAGTCAGTCAAATTAAAATAAAGAGTGTGGGTTCAAATAATGGTCGTCGCAGTTGTGCTAAGTTGTTGTGATGGTTCGATTCAAATTTTTAAACCTAAAAGCAATCAACATGACAAACAATTCTGAAACATATAAAAATGCTAAAGTGCCCTGGATAAACAGGGCATTATTTTTTATACAAACCTTATCTAACAACTAACTAAAAATAATAAGGGTAATAACAACCAGTAAAAGTATTTTTATCAGTGTGCATGTTTTTCTTTTAAAATCAATCGTACGCACAAACTAAAATTAATGTTGAAAAGAAAGTGAATATGCGGCAACACTATACAGGGGAATAAAGGATAGTCATAAGACCCTTTCAAAATTTCCGCAATCAATTCTGAATAACAGTGCTGATTATTATTACCTGGAAACATTATTTCGGTATAAAAAATTAACCGGCAATAAAAAGAGTCTTTCAAAATGAAACGTTATCCGAATATAACATCGTTTTTTATACGGCAATCTTTTTACTGCATGCTTTGGCTTTGTACTTTACAAAGCGGGTATGCTTTTAAAAAAGACTCTACACGGATATTGTTTATTGGCAATAGCTATACCTATGCCGGTATGGGTGAAAGTAATCCTGAAATTCCATTTCGTATAAAAGAAATGGGATCGTTTTATGGCAAGCCTGTTTCAACTGATTTTGTTGTAAAAGGCGGAGCCTTACTTGAAAGACACTGGAAAGAAGGTAAAGCACTGAAAATGATTGAAACAAACCATTACGATTTTGTGGTACTGCAGGATCAAAGTTCAGTTACACTCCGCAATGTGGAAACCTTCAGAACCTACGCAACAAAATTTGATTCTGTAGTTAAGAAAAGCGGCGCTGTTACTGTGTTGTATATGACCTGGGGTTATGCCAACAGGCCATTGATGGGCGACACGATTCAGTATGAATACAACAGGTTAGGTAAAGATTTGGGTGCATTGGTTGCACCCTGTGGGTTAGCGTGGAAAATTTTTTTTCAGCGTAACCCTGGGAAGGAACTGCATATAGCGGATAAATCACATCCACGCCGTGAAGGTGTGTATTTAAGTGCAACAGTTTTGTATCTAACAATGCTGGGCAAAATGCCAACACGAAAATTATTTATCATTAAGGAAGAAAAAGGAATGGTGATTGATGGGTTGCTTGCAAAAAATCTCCGGTATGCAGCCGAAGAAGCAATCCTTAATAACAAAGCGTATGGCATGGCCCAACAATTGAATCACAATCCTTATTTTCAAAGCCCTTCCTCAGATATCAACCAGGTAATTATTTATGGTCAAAGCCTTTCTACCGGTCAGCAAACTGCTCCTTCAATTTCTGTAAAAAATTACAAGGGAAATTTAATGTTGGGCAGCCAGGTATGGTCAAATTTTAACAACAACCTTGATACGCCTGTAATTCGCTTTACGGCCTTGGTTTCAAAGCCCGTAATCAGTTCAAAAAAAACAAATCAGGAGGTGCTGGCAGATACTTCAATTAATGCCGGCAACCAGCTTAATTGTGAGCCCCCCGTTATTGGTTTTGTAAATGCAGCGAAATATCAATTCGATCAATATTTTCCTGGTAATACAATACGCAAATTTGCTGCTACCAGCAGCGGAGATGGAGGCAAGTCAATTGAGCTGCTGATGAAAAACTGCCCCAATCGTGAAGGGAAATGGTACAATCATTTTATAAAGGGAGCGGAAGTGTCAAAACTGGCTGCGGATAAAATGAATAAGACAATCAATTGTTCAGCAATATTATGGATGCAGGGGGAATACAATTATACAACTGCGGTTAACCAGGGATGGCAGCCCAATACGCCAGCAACAAAAGAAAAAGCAGCGTATAAAAATTATTTTTCTGTTTTGGTAAATGATATGCTTACTGATGTAAAGTCAATCTATCAGCAAGCACAATCACCTGTTTTTATTACCTATCAATGTGGCGCTCAATACACCCGCGATTTTGATGTTCCTATCGGTATGGCACAGTTGGAGCTTGCAAAAAAAGATCCCCGTATTGTATTGGCTGGTCCTGTATATCCTGTTACAGACAGAGGGGGGCATCTTTGTCCTAATGGAAGCAGGTGGTATGGAGAAATGATGGCCAAAGTGTATTATAAAACAGTGATAAAAGGCGAGAAATGGTCACCCATGCAACCAGGTCAGATATCACGTGGTACCAATTTCCTTGAAATTACTTTTAATATGCCACAGCCTCCGTTACGTATCGATACACTCACACTTCAAAAAGCATTACAGTATGGTTTTGAAATTAAGGAAAGCGGCAAAAGCAGGAAAATCAATCATGTAATAGTTACCGGATCTTATACACTTCGATTAATGGTGGACAGTGTTTTCAGTGAAGGAATAGTTGAAGTGAACTATGCAGGCCCTGCTGCAAAAGGTAATGGAAATATTTGCGATAGTGATGCGTACACATCTTTTGAAACATACCAGGAATTACTTGCAGGAGGTAATACAATGGAAGAGAAAAATAGGTTTAAACCTAAGTACGAACCGAAGGATACTGCCGGGAATGTTATTTACGGTAAGCCTTACCCGATGCAAAATTTTTGTTGTGCATTTTATTATGCCATACCAGCGGGCAAAACAAGTATTAAATGTGATTTATGAAGAAGCGTAAAAAAATAATGAACAAGTGGCTTTTCCATGCAGTGGCAGGATTAGCCATTTTGATTTTTGCAGGAGCAGCCGGCTGTATCGGTAATAAAAAGAATCTTTCTTCAACATAGGTGTACCGGGGATTTACGATGCGTTATAACCCGATGAAGTTGTATACTTCAAAAGAGTTAATCATCATGTAAAGAAGAATGGAAAAACATTACAGGTTTATTGGGATGATTTTAAACTTTGGAAAAACAAACAGCCGGAATAACCTGGCAGTAAAACAAATTAACAAATCAATATTATGAAAGCGATCAAAATCTTAGCGCTACTTTTAAGTACCATTATAAGTTATATACCTGCAACAGCGCAGAACTTTGCCATTGAAGGCCCGTGGAAAATAAGTTTTGATGATGCAAAAGAATTCAGCAAAACGGAATACAATGATGCTCCATGGACAGATTTAGCACAGTTAAAATGGAGCGATGACCGTAAAACAACCGCCAACCGTTTATTGTGGATCCGGAAACGGGTGGTAATTCCATCCAGTCTAAAGCCGGCCTTCGAAAAAACCGGGTTGCTTACTTTAAGCATGGGCAAAATTGCTCAAAGTGATGACACCTATTTAAATGGGAAATTGATTGGCTCAACAGGTTCTGGTGATACTTATCGCAATTATCTGGTTGGTAAAGACGATATATTGTGGGATAAAGAAAATGTAATTGCCATCAAGGTGAGGCATTGGGGTTCATTCCAGGTATCAAAGATTCCAACGTTTAGTGCTGCCACACCCGGGCATTTATTTACTTATAGTTCGGGTTTGAAAAACGGGGACACAAAAGCGCCTATTCTCAATAAAGAGCTGCATTATCAATTATCGGTCACCAATAAATCACCTATTAAAGCAGACGCTGTCGTAAATGCTGATTTCTACAATTTCAATGGCGACAAAATTAATTCGGTTAAAAAAAATGTGACAATTGCTGTTGGAAAAAATGACATCCAATTTCCATACAGTTCTTCTTCACCCTTCCTCAAGATTGTTTATTCCATTGATATGCCTGCCTATCAGTACAAGGAAGAATGGAATGCTGAATTCGGCTACGATAACATTGTGTATAAACATAAAGCTCCCGTGGTTGCTTATAAAGCAACACAAAAATATATACCTGCTGAACAGGATAAACAGGTAGTAGGAGGATGGTTGGGAGACCGCATAAAAGCAAACACCCAACAGCGCCTGTATAAAGTGGATGAGGATGCTATCCTTGCCGGATTTATTAACAGGCCCGGCAATCATTCATGGATTGGCGAACACATTGGGAAATTCCTGGAGGCAGCCTGTAATAGTTATGCTAATACTGCCGATCCGGCATTGAAAATTCAAATTGACCGCAGCGCCCAGCAACTCATCGCTGCACAGTTACCGGATGGATATTTAGGTACCTATGATATGGATAGCCATTGGACAAGCTGGGATGTATGGAGCCACCGGTACGATTTAATGGGCTTGTTAAGGTATTATGAATTGTCTGGCTTTAAACCGGCTTTATCCTCCTCTGAAAAAATAGGTAACCTGTTGATGAAAACATTCGGAACTGAAAAAGGACAAAAAGATATTGTTCGTGCAGGCGGTCATGTTGGTATGGCAGCAACCTGTATACTGGAATCAATGGGTGAGTTATACCGGTTCACGGGCAATCAAAAATATTTAGACTATTCTTATTTCCTAATCAAAAGTTTTAATAATCCAGGAGGCCCTCGCATTATTTCTACTTTGGATTCAATCGGTCGGGTAGATAAAGTTGCCAATGCAAAGGCTTATGAAATGCTATCAAACCTGCTTGGTGTAGTTAAGTTATACCGCCTTACCAATGATGAACAATTTTTGAAACCTGTGCTGGCAGCATGGAACGATATTGCAGCCAATCGATTATACATAACAGGTACCACCAGCTCATTTGAACATTTCCAGGACGACCAGGTACTACCTGCTGAAAATAAATCCAATATGGGCGAGGGTTGTGTAACCACTACCTGGGTGCAGTTTAATTACCAGTTGTTTAGTATAACAGGCCAAATGAAATACCTCGATGAAATTGAGCGATCGGTGTACAATCATTTAACGGGCGCTGAAAATCCACAAACAGGCTGTGTAAGTTATTATACGCCATTGATGGGCGCAAAACCTTATGGATGCTCCATCACCTGTTGCATGAGCAGTGTGCCAAGGGCACTGGCGATGATACCTTTATTTGTGAATGGAAAAATTAACAACAAACCATCTTTTCTTTTTTACCAGCCAGGTACCTATGAAACTGAGGTTGCAAACAACGCAAAAGTTTCATTTATCACCACAACCAATTTTCTGTCAGATGGAAAAGTTGCCATCCGAGTAGATAAAACTACGGATGCACAATACACCATCGATTTCAGAAAACCTTATTGGGCCGAAGCGTTTACAATCACCATTAATGGAAAAAAACAGGATGTAAGTGCCAGTGAAATTGTATCTGTAAAGAGAGTATGGAAGAAGGGTGACAACGTACTTATCAATTTCAGCATGCCAGCCATTGTATTAGATGGAGGTAAAAGTTATCCCGGCCAAATAGCCATTCAAAGAGGTCCGCAGGTGTTGGCATTTGATAAAAATATCAATGGCTTCGCCGCTGAGGGCGTAACGGTTGATACAAACCGTATTCAATTACAAAACGCGGTGTCCGTACTTCCAAACAATTGGATTGGTGGAGAAGCTTTTAAATTAAAAGCAACGGCAAACAGCATAGAAAAAAATATCATCCTCGTTCCTTATGCAGATGCCAGCCAAACGGGTGGGGCAATTTCAACCTGGATTCAAAAATCTAAATAACGAATCATGAAAAACAAAATCGTAGTGGTGGGTAGTTCAAATACGGATATGGTATTAAAGACATCCCGTTTCCCAAAGCCCGGCGAAACAATTTTGGGTGGTGAATTTTTTGTCTTCCAGGGAGGCAAAGGAGCTAACCAGGCGGTGGCTGCTGCAAGATTAGGTGGTGATGTAAGTTTTATATGTAAAGTTGGCAACGATTCATTTGGCAACAATGCGATCACCCAATATGCAAATGACGGCGTTGACGTGAGTGCTGTTCTAATAGACGACACAGCACCAACCGGTGTAGCAGTGATCACCATCAACGGGCAGGGAGAGAATTTTATCGTCGTTGCATCCGGCGCCAATGCATTGCTTTCTGTAGATGACCTGGCAAACGCTTCGTCAATCTTAGTTCATGTTGGCTGGCTAATCACGCAGTTGGAAACACCCTTGCCGGTAATTGAATTTTTGGCGCAGTATGCAAAAGCAAATCACATCAATTTTGTATTGAATCCTGCACCCGCTGCTGAATTGCCTGACGTGGTTTATAAAGGCTTGTTTTTAATTACGCCCAACGAAACTGAAAGCGAATTACTTACTGGTATTGAAGTAACGGATGAAGCAAGCGCTGCAAAGGCTGCGGATGTTTTTAAAGCAAAGGGGGTACAGCATGTTATTATTACAATGGGCAGCAAAGGAGCTTATGTAGATACAGATTCGTTTAAAGGTATCATCGGGTCTGTTAAAGTAGAAGCAATTGATACAACTGCTGCAGGCGATGTGTTTAATGGCGCCGTAGTAGTTGCATTGGCAGAGGGAAAAGATTGGAAAGAAGCGGTTGAGTTTGCATGCAAGGCTGCTGCTGTTTCTGTTACCAAAATGGGTGCACAATCGTCAGCGCCATTTAGAAAGGAAATAGATTAACAAGTAAAATCAAATTATACTTTATGAAAAGAATATTCACCTTTATTGTTTCTCGCTAAATACATAAATATGTTTGTAATACAATCTTATTCCACAGCCATTTTATTTTGCATCATCACCATGTTCTGCTGGGGTTCCTGGGCCAATACTACCAAACTAAGTTCATCCAAATGGCGCTTCGAACTGTTTTACTGGGATTATGCATTTGGTATTTTATTGCTTTCCATCATCATGGCATTTACCATGGGAAGCAGCGGCGATACAGGCCGGCCGTTTTTAGACGATTTGAAACAGGCTGATAACAGTAACTTAGTTTCTGCATTCATTGGTGGCGTTGTATTTAATCTTGCCAATATTTTATTGGTTTCAGCAATTGCGCTTGCAGGTATGGCCGTGGCTTTTCCGGTAGGTATCGGTATCGCCTTAATACTGGGCGTTATTGTAAATTATGCCGGCAATCCGCAGGGGAATGCTTTCTTACTTTTTGGTGGCGTTGCTCTGATTGCCATTGCAATCATTATCAATGCCAATGCATACAAACAGGTTAATAAAGGCAATTCAACTTTTTCATCAAAAGGGCTAATACTGGCCGTGGTTGCCGGTGTGCTGATGGGCTTTTTCTACAAATATGTGGCAGTATCAATGGCTGCTGATTTTGATGCACCGGAGATTGGTAAACTTACTCCTTATACCGCCCTGGTATTTTTCGCAATTGGTTTAGTGGTGAGTAATTTTTTATTCAATGGGTTGCTGATGCGGTTTCCTTTTGCAGGAACCAAACTCAGTATAAAAGATTACTTCAATGGTTCAGCTAAAGATCATCTCGTAGGAATACTGGGTGGCGTTATCTGGCATATCGGTATGTCGTTTAACATCATTGCTTCAAGTAAAGCAAGTCCTGCAATTTCTTATGGCCTGGGGCAAGGGGCTACGGTAATCGCAGCCATTTGGGGAATATTCATCTGGAAAGAATTTGCCAATGCATCCAAATCAACTTACCGCAATTTGTACATCATGTTGCTTTTATACGTCATTGGCATTGCATTAATAATTCTGGCGAAAAATTAAAGGAAGGTATACGATGAAAGAAACAAAAAAATACTGTTTCAAATTATTCAGCTTACTGATACTGCTATCAACAATTAGTATATATGCGATAGCCCAAAAACAGAAGGTCTGGGTAGATGCAGATACAGGAAATGAAACGGATGACATTTATGCATTGGCCCGTCTCTTAGCCGAACCCTCTATTGAAGTAGTTGGTGTAAGTTCTGCACACTTTAATAATGCCGATTTGATTGCATTTGAAAAGTGGAATCAGTACAATACAAAAAATATCAATACGGTTCAAATTTCTCAACAATTAAATGAAGACCTGTTGAAAGTAATGGGCAGATTGTCAATTGCTCATCCGCTCGGTGCTGACAGGCAAATGGGTCGTGCCTGGGGTGGAAAAGAACCAAGGACGTCTGATGCGGCAAAGGCCATTATTGCTGAAGTAAAGCGGGTAGGGAAAAACGAAAAATTGGTTGTAATTACCCTGTGTGCCCTCACCAATATTGCTTCTGCCATAGCCCTTGATACAAGCATTGCAAAACATATTGTTTGTTATGCGTTAGGCGCAAAATATAATGTGAACAAGGGGTACTGGAATAAAAGCGAATTCAATATCCGCAACGATTTAAATGCATTTGATTATTTGTTGGATAACGCTTCAGTGGATCTGATCATTATGCCAATTGATGTGGCTTTACCTTACAGGTTTAAAAGAGATGCGCTGTACAAAAAGCTGCGCAGCAATGTACCGCTTGAACAAATGCTGAAACAACGATGGGAAGAAACCAATCCGCAGGATACCATTCGCACTTTATGGGACCTGGCATTGGTACAGGCTTTTCTTAAACCCGGGTATGCAGTAATTCAGAAAGTGCTTACGCCTCCTGAAAATAAAAAACGGATCGTAAAGGTTTATTCAAAAATTAATGTACAGCGAATGGAAGATGACTTCTTTCAGGCACTCACTTCAATTTATAATAAGTAAAGAACGCTGCTGGAATTTCAATGCAACCAATGATGTAAAAGCTGGTCAGGTACCCATTAACAGGGCCACAAACTTTATCCTGTTTGATACAGGCACTTTTTAAATATGCCGATGGATGGATCGTAAAAACGAATTGCGTCAAATGGAATATTGGGAGCCTGCCTGCATAACATCTGTAAAAAAAGTAACAGAATGGTGATCGGCCAACGGGTTGTATGGATCGTATGGAGATGGTTTGTGAAGACGATTGCATAAATAATCAGAAAGCTTTTGCTCCCGTTAGCCCGTTATTTGATAAAATGGTTTAATTTTATATAAAAAAATAACGATTCAATCATAATGAATAAATATGGGTAGCTACTCATACAGGTATTAATGAAGATGCTTATGGTTTCCGGTACATATAAATCACGATACATTGATATGAATACTGATGAAAAGATTGCTTGTTTTGATATGGATTCTCCTCGTGGTTTGTAACTCGTTTGCGCAAAAAGCACCCCGTGATTTTTATCCCTGGTATACGTTTTACCTGAACAATATGGCAAATCAAAATATCAAATGAAAATAATAAAATGCGTAACATTATGAATGCTGAAAATGTATCTTATCGTCGGGGATTAATAGTAGCCATGCTTGCTCTTGTTGGGTTTACATCCATGGCCCAGGATTCAATAGCCAAAGTGAAACCGGCCGCTCAACAAAGAAGGTTTTTTTCTGAAACCAGTTTTTGGAACCAACCCATTCCTGATAATCCGGAAATTGATCCGCAGAACGCTCATTTTATCGGATTACTAAAACGGGAGTGCAGCGGCGCATTCTTTCGCATAAATCTTACTTCCTGGACCATTCCGGTTTATGATGTTACCGAAACAACGCCACGCTTTGTAGTGAAAAAGTATTACCTGGGTAAAGAAGAGCAAAAGCAATGGAATACCAAACGGGCTGCTTATGGGCATGGTGCAACATTTGATAAAGAGCCAGTTCCCATACCACTTGAGGCCCAGGCTGATCCACAAGGCGATGCACATTGTGCGTTGGTTGACTGGAAAAACGGAATAGCCTGGGATATGTGGGGTTTGTTTAAAAATGCAGATGGCAGTTGGACTTCAAAAACCGGCATGAAATATAGCATTGATGGTGAAGGTGTTTTTTCTGCAAAGTCGTTTAGCATTAAAAATGGTGAAAGCATTCATTATTTCGGTCCCAGCCGGGCTGCAGGAGTACCCGCTACCGCAGGCTTAATTATGTACAACGAAATATTATCGGGCGAGGTGAAACACAAACTGGCTTGTGCTACCAGGGTGAATGCATACCAGGAACATGTGTTTCCGGCGATATGGACCGATGGCTTTATTATCGGTGGAATTCCGGAGGGTGCAGTTATTCAATTGGATCCGGCGCTGGATATATCCAAATTCAACTTAACCCCTGAAGAAATAGTATTGGCAAGAGCCATGCAGAAATACGGTATGGTAGTATCAGACATTGCAGGTTCAAACACATTATACGGTGAAGGGTTGTGGGGACATCCTGAAAAAACCTGGAACGGAAAGTTGCGTGGTGTTGGCGGCATTAGCAATATCCCCCTGGATCATTACCGGGTGTTGAAGATCAATAACAAAATTAAAAAAGGGGATAGCTACACCAAAATCATGCATGACCGGGGTATGTGGTAATTTGAGAAAACCCGCATTTAAATAACAAGAAAACAAATTTTTTCGAATAAACAAAGCGATCGTTATGGATATGAAAAAAAATTGTTTAACAGTGGTATTGCTCCTGGTTGCGCTGGGAGCTTATTGCAAAGTGTGGACCATTTCCAACAGCAGTCTTGAAATAAAATTTAATGATCAAACTGCCATGCTTACAGTAACAGATAAGCGCTGCAATAAAGTTTGGCAGCAGTCAGCATATAAAGACCAGTGGAAGGTTGGGCAGGTTAATCAGCAAGGCAATTCTTTGGTTGTAGCGTTTAAGGGTAAGTATACGTTTGAAGTAAGTTTTACTTTAACGGCAGCAGCTACATTGCAAATTGGTTTAAATGCTGATAAAAACATAGTGATTGAAGACATGATATTCCCTGCTGCATTTTTAACGCCTGGTAAAAATTATTTCCTGCTTCAAACCGATAGCGAAGGCTTATTGCTGCCTGTTGATGATAAAGTTTATCCGATTGGTACAAGCAGGCCTTTCTTCTGCGGAGGTGGATTGGCCATGCCCTGGATGGGCATTACAGATACAAAGTTTGAAACAGGTTATATGGCCATTCTTGAAACGCCTTATGATGCTACGCTAAATACCATGCGGGTGAATGGCCTCATTACGTTTGCACCGCTTTGGTTACCATCCATGCAGCAATTTGGTTATAACCGAAAAGTAACCTATCATTTTTTTGATAAAGGTGGCTATGTAGCACAATGCAAAAAATACAGGGAGTATAGCTGGAAGAAGAACAACGTAATTACCCTTAAAGAAAATGAAAAGAAAACACCGTCCATAGCAAAAATGATTGGTGCTCCTCATATCTATGTATGGGATAATGCAAGAGAAGTAAGTTTTGCTAAAGAATTAAAACAAGCTGGCATTGAAAAAGCGATGCTCTTATGGGATGCCAATCATACACCATATCCTGAAATTGGATATGACAATACATTAAAAGAATTGGGTTATGCAGCAGGTGTTTATGAATTGTTTACTGATTTGAAGTTGCGGGACACTATTGCAAATGTGGTAGATGACAATGGCCCCAATCGGTTTGCACGTACATCTTACCCCGGATTATTTAATGAGTTGGTTACAAGGAATAAGGATGGGAAATCATACTCTAATCAGTTTGGGCATACCAGTTGTCCGGCAGTGATGCGGCCACAGATTGAAAAAAGAGTATCACGTGAAATGAAAGAGTATCCACATGAAGCTTACTTCCTGGATGTTTACCAGGCCAATGGTTTGTTTGAATGTTATGCGCCGGAACACCGGCTTACCCGTCAGCAGTTTGCAGAAGAGGTAATTAAAAATTACAAATTTATTGCAGAGAAATACGGCCAGTACATGGGTGGTGAATGGGGCGCAGATTTTACCGGGTCCAGCAGTGTATTTGTTCATGGAATGATGACCTTGCAGCGAACCTGGTGGGGCTCAGGTATTGAGAAAAAGGGTACCATTTTTTATACAGGTGACTGGAGAAGCAATGCACGCCCAACACAGATGATTGGCACAAGGGTGGCAAATGATAAGTACCTCAATTATTCTATCAACGAATATACAAGAGTGCCTTTATACGAACTGGTGTATCATGATGCAATCGTTACCTCATGGCGCTGGGAAGATGGCAATCATCATACGCCTGAGATTTGGTGGAAGAAAGATATGTTCAATATTTTATACGGCTCGGCTCCGCTATGGAGTATAGACCGTGACCGCTGGGATGCTTATAAAAATACTTTTATTGAAAGTTACAATAACGTATGTCCCTGGCTGCAAAAAATTGGCTATGATGAAATGTTGAGCCATCGTTTTGTTACGGCTGATCATAAAGTGCAGGAAACTGTTTTTTCATCAGGTAAGAAAGCAGTGGTGAATTTTGGAGATACGGAGTTTAACTACCGTGGTAAAATCATCAGGGCAAAGGGATTTATCACTGTTGAATAAAAAGAACTTAAATGCGAAATATAATTTTCATACTGTCATTATTCCTTCTTGCAGGAGATACGTATGCACAAACAACAAGGATTGAGCTGAACAGCAACTGGCAATTCAGAAAAAAAGGCGATAGTGAATGGATGAAAGCCACTGTTCCCGGAACGGTGCATACAGATCTGTTAGCCAATAAAAAAATAGAAGATCCCTATTACCGCACCAATGAAAAGGATCAGCAATGGATTGAAAAAGAAGATTGGGAATACCAGGCAGAACTGACGATCGATGATGCTGTATTAAACAACGAAAATATTGAAATCGTTTTTGAAGGACTGGATACTTACGCAGATGTTTTTGTGAATGATACAAAACTGATTACTGCAGATAATATGTTTCTTTTATGGAAGGCAGATATAAAAAAATACATTAAGAAGGGTTCCAATAAACTTCGGATTGTTTTTTATTCGCCCATTAATAAAGTAATGCCTTTATACGAAAGCCTTCCCTATAAAGTTCCGGTAAGTAATAATGACCAGGCAGAAAAAAGGGTAAGTGTTTTTACACGTAAAGCCGGTTATCATTTTGGTTGGGATTGGGGTCCGCGTTTTGTAACATCCGGTGTCTGGAGGCCTGTCTATATTCAAACATGGAACCATCTGCAGGTAGAAGATTTGTTCATCAAACAATTGAGCATTGCCGGAAACACTGCTCACTTGGAGGCACAGCTTACCACAACAGCTTCTGCAGCCGGTGTAAAAACACTCAGCATTTTTATAGATGATCAACCCACTCCTGTATTCAAAAAAGAAGTATTGCACCTGAAAGGCGAGGCTACCGTTAATGTACGCTTTAGCATGAACAATATAAAATTGTGGTGGCCCAACGGAATGGGAGCACAGGCTATGTATACATTTAAAGTAGTACTATCAGATGAAACCGGGGTGCTTGCCTCAAAGAATGTAAAACGTGGCCTGCGTACCATTGAACTGGTAAATGAAAACAATGCAAAAGGCAAATCATTTTATTTTAAAGTAAATGGCAAACCTGTTTTTATGAAGGGTGCCAATTACATACCGCAGGATAATTTTCTACCCCGTGTTACCAGGGAGCGTTATGAGCATGTGATCAACACCGCCGTTTCCTCAAACATGAATATGCTGCGGGTATGGGGTGGAGGTATTTATGAGAATGATATATTTTATGAGCTCTGCGATGAGAAGGGGATTTTAGTATGGCAGGATTTTATGTTTGCCTGCGCCCTGTATCCACCCTTTGAAGATCTCAGGAAAAATATTGCAGCCGAAGCGGCCTACAATGTAAAACGTTTGCGCAATCATCCCTCCATTGCGCTATGGTGCGGCAACAACGAGATAGCACAATTTATGAATGAAAATTTCTGGGGACATTCTAAGGATAATTTTAAAACGGCTAAAGATTCTGCCAGCGTTTTCAATATGTATGCAGACATTTTTCACAATATTTTACCCGCAGCAGTAAAAGCAAATGATGATGAAAAGTTTTACTGGTCTTCTTCTCCGTCGCCGGAAAATTATTCAATGAAGTTTAATTTCAACCTGGCCAGTGGTGATATTCATTACTGGGGTGTGTGGTGGGGAAAGCAACCTTTTGAAAAATACAATGAAGTGGTGGGTCAGTTTATGAGCGAATATGGCTTTCAATCATTTCCCGAATTTGAAACCGTAAAAAAATATACCCTGCCAGCCGATCATGATATTAATTCTGAAGTGATGAATGCTCACCAGCGCAGCACCATTGGCAACGGCACCATAACACATTACATGAAAGACATGTTTAATGTGCCGGCAAATTTCGAAAACTTCTTATACGTTGGGCAGGTATTGCAGGCAGAAGGAATTAAAATTGCTATTGAAGCTCACCGCAGGGCAAAACCCTATTGCATGGGGACATTGTTCTGGCAGATAGACGATTGCTGGCCCGTAGCTTCCTGGAGCAGTATGGATTATTATGGCCGGTGGAAGGCACAGCAGTACATGGCAAAACGTGCCTATGCTGATTACCTTATTTCGCCTGTAAAAGAAAATGACAGCATCAAAATATTTGCTGTATCTGATGTTTATAAAAAGGCAAAAGCAGTTGTTCAAATTTTATTGATTGATTTTGATGGTAAAATTCTGAAGCAGGATAGAAAGCAAGTTGTACTAGCCGAAAACAGCAGCATGCAAGTGTTTGGTATAAACGAGGCCGACTGGGTAAATGAAACTACCAGGAAAAATGTGGTTTTAAGCATGAGGTTATTGGTGAATGATGTAGCAGTCAGCAGCAATAAATATTATTTTGAAAAGCCTAAATTTCTCAACCTGCCAAAAGTGAAGATTGGCATAAAGCAAATCAGTGAAAATGAAATTGAACTAACCACAGGTAAATTGGCAAGAAGTATTTGGTTGTTGCTTCCAGGTACAATCAATGCTTTCAGCGATAATTATTTTGATTTGTTACCGGGAGAGAAGAGAATAGTACAAGTGAAATCAAATGATTTAAAAAAGCTGGTTCGGCAAATACAGGTTAAGAGTTTAACAGACGCATATTAAATTGAAATTGGTGGAATTTGGGATGAGGCCTGGTTTCTTTCAAGGATAAGTCATTAAATCCAAAAACCATATTTCTAAAAATGCTCTACGGAAAAATAATGAAATAGAAATTTGTAATACATGTTTTCTAATACCATAAAATAAAATGACTATTAGCAAATATTATTGAATCAAGAAAAACCTAAAAATGAACAAATCGAATATCATACTGATTTTTACTCTTTTCTGTGTGAGTGCAATTTCGTTGGCGCAGCAACAGGCATCAAAGCCACATTTAACAGATGAAAAGAATATTTCGGCTTTTTTAGCTGCCGCAGCAGAAACTGGCATCGGTACTATCTTGATCAGCGCCAGCGACTTTCCGATTGAAAATACTGGTTTCTACAGGCACAAAGGATGGCTGGCCATTACTCCGACCCAATTGAAATCAGCTACTCCCCAACTCGAATTTAAATTTCGGGAAGGTAAATACGACCTGATTTTCAGCGGTGTGGGCGAATACGATGGCGAATCTGCGTACGTACTTTCAGTCAATGGCAAACAGGCAATGAACTTCAAAGTTCGGCTAAGTACATTCTCTTACGAAGAAGG
>JBBQTL010000038.1:0-30869 GCA_038213285.1 Chitinophagales bacterium | reverse complement strand
AAAATCTGTTTCCAACAATAGAACAAATGAAAGTAAGAGCCGTGGCTTCGACCTGCAGGGAGCCTATGCCATCAGTAATAATTTTGCAATACAGGCCGGTTATTTTAAACGAACAGAAAGCAATAACGGCGATTCAGAAGTTGGCAGGATAGATAGTTCCGTAATTAACTATAAAAGAAATCTCGCCGAATTTGGCGTGGGATATTTTAAATCGCTGCATCGCCGGGACAAGGTGCTGTTCCAGGTATTTGGCGGTATTGGAAAGGGGGAATTTAATCTTACAGATAATGGAAAAGATCGTAACAATAATATTTACAGGAAAACGCATCAAACGGAGGTTACCAAATTCTATCTGCAACCTGCGATGATGTTCAGACCCACCAGCCATTTTACCATTTCAGTTTCCACAAGATTGAGTTTTATCAAATTTGGTAATATTAAAACAGATTACAACCAGGATGATTTGTATAATTATCATTTAGACAGCCTTTCTTATGGGGCCCGCAGTTTTTGGGAACCTGCCTTTACAAATACCATTGGTTTTAAAAAATTGCCGGGTATTCAGTTTGAATACCAGTTTGGATTTTCCACCCTGTTGAGCAAACGATATATTGACCACAGGTCCTTCAATTTTTCAGCAGCGATTATGTTTGACATTCCCAAAATGCTCACCCGTAAAACTCCCGGCGATAAAAACTAACAACTGTTAACTTTTCCATTGTATTATCTGTATTTTTACGTTTCATTGTTTGCTTATCTGCTTCTGCAAAACCCCTGGCGCCATTCCATACTATCATTCATTAGTAGGTATAGGAGGTCGCCTTGGTATAATACTGTTGAGATTCGCAATTAGTCCACATAGATACATTAAGGTTTAAAAATATCCACTGCACGCTACGTGCCTAAATGTTTATTCATGAGTTTCATACCTGGCAATAAAGTTCGGATTGTAACAGCCGCCGCATTATTTGACGGGCATGATGCGGCCATCAATATCATGCGCCGCATCCTGCAATCGAAGGGAGCAGAAATCATTCACCTGGGACATAACAGAAGCGTACATGAAATTGTGGAATGTGCCATTGAAGAAGATGTGCAGGCCATCGCCATTACCAGTTACCAGGGCGGCCATGTAGAGTTTTTTAAATACATGAAAGACCTGCTGGATGATAACGGTAGCGGCCATATAAAAATATTTGGAGGAGGTGGAGGAACCATCCTACCATCAGAAATTGAAGAATTGCATAATTATGGCATCACCCGGATTTATAGTCCGGATGATGGAAGACAAATGGGATTGGAGGGGATGATTGAGGATTTGATAGGGAGAAGTACGAGCCTTCCAGCCCCCCTGCCCCCCGAAGGGGGGTTCTTGGATCACGCTGATGCACATCTCTTTGCGCTAGGGGAAGAGAAAGCCCCCCTGCCCCCCGAAGAGGGGTTCTTGGATCACGCTGATGCACATCTCTTTGCGCTAGGGGAAGAGAGGGATATTAAGAAAATTGCGAGGGCTATTACCCTTGCGGAAAACGGGCAGGATCATACGGCCCTTCTGTCCGAATTAAGAGCAGGGTCCAAAAAGATTAAAAGCTCCAAGAACCCCCCTTCGGGGGGCAGGGGGGCTTCCAGGGGTCCTGTATTGGGCATCACCGGCACGGGCGGTGCAGGTAAATCATCCGTAACCGATGAGATTGTCCGGCGCTTTTTAAATACTTATGCGGATAAAACAATTGCCGTCATTTGTGTTGACCCATCTAAGAAAAAAACCGGCGGTGCATTATTGGGCGACCGGATACGGATGAATGCCATCTCTTCTCCCCGTGCTTATATGCGAAGTCTGGCCACCAGGGAAAGTGATGTTGCATTAAGTAAATATGTACAGGAAGCAATTGACATCTGCAAGGCAGCCTGGTTTGATTTTATTATTCTGGAAAGCGCCGGCGTAGGACAAAGCGATGCATCCATTTTAGATTATGTAGACGTAAGCATGTACGTGATGACACCCGAATATGGAGCGGCATCCCAATTAGAAAAAATCAATATGCTTGATTACGCAGATGTGGTTTGCGTAAATAAATTTGATAAGGCGGGTGCCCTTGATGCATTGCACGATGTACGTAAACAATACAAACGCAACCATAGTTTATGGACCGCAAAGGATGAAGATCTACCTGTTGTAGGAACCATTGCGGCACAGTTTAATGATGCTGGTATTAATGAATTGTTTGAAAGGCTGATGGAAAAAGTAGCGGAAAAAACCGGGGTACAATTTGATGGTGCTATTACCCATCATGCCCACATAAAAGATACCAGCAGCCAGGCAACCATCATACCTCCAAAGCGGGTTCGTTATCTTGCTGAAATAGCAGACGAAATTGAAAAATACAACCGGTTGGGCGATGAACAGGCTGCCATTGCCGGAAAGCTTTACCAGTTGAATGGGGCCATCCAAATTATAAAAGAGAACAGCGGCACGGATGACCCCGCCATCGGTGCATTAATCGCAACCAGTGCAGCGCTCGAAAAACAATTGTTTCCCCTATGCAAAAAGCTGGTAGATGAATGGGAGCAAACAAAGGCCCGTTATACAAAGGAATTTTTCGAATATGATGTAAGGGGAAAGATCATTCAGCAACCTTTGTATTTTAAATCATTATCCAATACCCGCATTCCAAAAATAGCGGTACCAAGGTTTAAGGATTGGGGCGATATTTTACGCTGGCGCATCCAGGAAAATTTCCCGGGAAAATTTCCCTACACGGCTGGTGTGTTTCCTTTAAAAAGAGTGGAAGAAGACCCAACAAGGATGTTCGCCGGTGAAGGTGGGCCCGAAAGAACCAACCGGCGTTTTCATTACGTAAGTTTAGGACAGCCTGCAAAACGGCTCAGCACCGCATTCGACAGCGTTACCCTATATGGCGAAGACCCTGCAATCCGCCCGGATATTTATGGCAAAGTGGGTAACAGCGGTGTAAGCATTGCTACGGTAGATGATGCAAAAAAACTATATAGTGGCTTTGATCTCTGCGATTCAAAAACATCGGTAAGCATGACCATCAATGGCCCGGCGCCCATGTTGCTCGCATTTTTTATGAATGCCGCCATCGACCAGCAATGTGAAAAATATATCATAGAAAATAATTTAAATGAAAAGGTAAATCAAATAATTGAAGCAAAATATGACATTGAAACCTTACCAAAATACATAGGAATAAACGGCCATCCCATTCATCATACAACATTGCAAAAACCGAAGTCCGCTTCTAAACAAGAAAATACTATCTCAAGTTTAGAAGAGCCAAAGACCCCCTCTTCGGGGGGCAGGGGGGCTTTACCCGACGGAAACAACGGATTAGGCTTACGCCTGTTGGGATTAAGCGGGTCGGATGTATTACCAGCCGACGTATACCAGCAGATACAGGCGAAAGCGTTGGCTACCATGCGGGGAACCGTGCAGTCAGATATTTTAAAAGAAGACCAGGCACAAAACACCTGCATCTTTTCTACAGAGTTTGCCTTGAAATTAATGGGGGATGTACAGGAGTATTTTATCACCAACAAAGTGCAGAATTTTTACAGCGTAAGCATCAGCGGTTACCATATAGCTGAAGCCGGTGCCAATCCCATCACCCAGTTGGCATTTACATTAGCCAATGGATTTACCTACATCGAATATTATTTAAGCAGGGGAATGCATATTGATGATTTTGCACCCAACCTCTCCTTCTTTTTTAGTAACGGGATGGACGCTGAATACAGTGTGATCGGGCGGGTGGCACGTAGAATATGGGCCAAGGCCATGAAATATAAATACAATGCCAACAGCCGCAGCCAGAAATTAAAATATCATATCCAGACCAGTGGCAGAAGTTTACATGCGCAGGAAATAGATTTTAATGATATCCGCACCACGCTGCAGGCTTTGTATGCCATCTATGACAACTGCAATTCGCTTCATACCAATGCTTATGATGAGGCCATTACTACTCCTACTGAAGAAAGTGTAAGAAGGGCGATGGCCATTCAACTGATCATCAACCGGGAATTAGGCACTTCAAAAAATGAAAACCCCAACCAGGGTTCTTTTCTGATTGAGGAGTTAACCGACCTGGTAGAGGATGCGGTGATGAAGGAATTTCACCGGTTGACGGAAAGGGGCGGTGTATTGGGTGCCATGGAAAGAATGTACCAGCGCAATAAAATTCAGGAAGAGAGCCTTTACTATGAAACGCTAAAGCATTCCGGTGAATTTCCCATTGTAGGCGTAAACACATTTTTAAATAAAAAAGGCAGTCCAACCATACTGCCTACAGAAGTAATACGCAGCACTACTGAAGAAAAAGAATTGCAGGTAAATACACTCAAAGCCTTTCATGAAAGGCATAATGAAAAAAGTGCGGCTATGCTTGTGCGCCTGCAACAGGTAGCAATTGAAAATGGCAATCTTTTTGAAGAACTGATGGAAACGGTAAAGTACTGTTCACTGGGACAAATTACCAATGCCTTGTATAGCGTGGGTGGGCAGTACAGGAGAAATATGTAATTGTGTTAAAGATATAAAATAAAAAAAATGAATATTGAAGGCATTCAAAATATTTGCAGACAATTGCCTGGCGTGACAGAAGATATAAAATGGGAACATGACCTGGTATTCTCCATTGGCGGAAAAATGTTTTGCGTGGTAGGTCTGGATCAATCTCCAACAACCGCTTCATTTAAAGTAAACGATGAAGAATTAATCTCCGGTTATTGATATCATAACTTTAAATTTAAAAGTGATAGTCATTTAATAAGGCAATGTCAAAAAATCTTTGCCGGTATTAATTCCGCTGATATGTGCTTCGCTCAAAAAATAATCATTGCCATGTAACCATTCAAAACTCTCCGACCACAGCTTTGTGTTTTTTATAAATTCATTTTCCCAGGTTTGGCTGATGATGATGGTTTCTTCTGCCAGGTTTCCAAGCAGGAAATCTTTTAATTTCACATCGAAGTAGGGGATGGATATTATAAAATCCAAAACCTCTTCATCCGTAGCGCCGGGATAAGGTTCATTGTCAAATTGGTGTTGCTTGGATTGCCGGTATTGATCAATATTGTCACTGATCCTTTTAAAAATAATTTCTGTTAAATAGTCTTTGGTAATCGAGTTCATAAAATATAATTGTGCGTTTTTAAAAAAGTGTTCCCTGTGCGCCCGGACGTTTAAACAGGGATGTATTCAAACTCCACTCTTCTGCGTTCATCCCATACAACCTGCCATATTTTTTATACTGCTGCGCCACCATTGCTGCAATATGGCCTTCGCCCCGCATACGTACGCCCCAGCGGGTATCATTTACTTTGCCATCGTGACTTTGCTCTATCAAATGCCAAACCTTATCTGCCCGGTCGGGAAAGTTTTTATACAACCAGTCATGGAACAAAAACTTGATGGCTCCATTTAAACGGATGAAAGTGTAAGCTGTAAATGTGGCGCCATTGTCTGCCGCAGCTCTCATGATCCGTTGCATTTCATGTTCGTTCAGTCCGGGTATCATGGGCCCCATCATGATGCCCATCCTTACCCCGGCACTACTGAGTTCATTGATCACTTTTAATTTTTGTTTTGCCGTGGCAGTCCTCGGTTCCATCACCCGTCTTAAATCTTCATTAAAAGAGGTAATGGACACCATGGCAGATACAATTTTTTTCTTCGCCATTTCCTGCAATACATCTTTGTCTTTTATTATCCACGAGTTTTTTGTAAGTATCCCTACAGGCTGGTTAAAATCGTTGCATACTTCCAGCATTTTTCGAGTAAGCCGGTATGTTTGTTCGGCAGGTTGGTAGCAATCAGTATTGCCACTAAGCATGATGGGCGTAGCATCCCATTTTGGATGCATTAAAAATTTACGTAACAGTTGAGGTGCATTCTTTTTAATGATGATCTTTCTCTCAAAATCCAGCCCGGCGCTGTAACCCCAATATTCATGCACGTTACGGGCATAGCAATAAATGCAGCCATGTTCACAGCCGGCATAGGGGTTCATGCTATAGCTCATGCCTACATCTTTGCTTTCCACCTTGTTTACAATGGTTTTACTTTCCTGTTCCAAATATTGGGTCGGAATATTTTCATCGCTCCAGACATCCACTGATTCAATATGTTCCCTTGTTTTTTCATCCTTTAAAAAACGGTTTTTTGGGTTAAACTGTGCACCACGGCCATGCAGATAATTATTGACATCTTCTGAAGCAGGATTTTCCAAATCTTCATTACCCGGCGAAGCTGCATTAGGATTGTCATGGACTTTAGGTCGCACCTTAAAATGATCCTGTTTCAATTGATTGTTATTCATATTTATTTTTCAACACAGGTTATATAGATGACTCGAATGGTTTGTTTGGTATTGCAAGATGTTAATAGAATTACTGCTATTCAATAGTGCTGTGGTTCGGTGTATAAATCTTATAAGAAAACTACAGCGAAGCCAATACAATTTGATCATTTACAATTGATGGCTCCTAAATAGTTTATACACAACTATTATTAAGCTTTCGCAATTTGCTTATACTAAAATGTACCGGGTTCCCCTTTATGAGACAGTGGCAAATAAATCCCCCTGAACAGTTGCTATCGGCAGGTTTTGAAATTCGAACCGTTGAACAATCTGGTAATTCATTTCGCCTACGGGGCGACGTAGCAGCAACATGGCATCCGCAACGAAACGTCCGGTAAAATGAAGGTTACTGAATTCGAGCCAGCCTTTTTCGTATTGCCAGGGCTGCAACTTACGGGCTATGGTAACATACGGCTCCAGTATAAAATGCGGCTTATTGTCTTCATTCAGTTTCATTAACCGCTGGGCTTCTGTTCGTATATTTTTTACCAGGTTTTGAATGGGCATTTTACTGGTGATGTTGATATAAATAGTATGCGACGGAAAACTGCCATAGTCTTTCAGTTCTATTTTTACCGGCGGAGCTCCCATGGCAACTACCTGCAACCTGTTTATCAACCGCTCCTCCATCATTTGATACTGTACAAAATTTACCAACGTAATGTTCGGCTTGCTATATACCGCGGAGGAATTTTTATAGGTATCAAAAAAGTATTTTTTAACCTGCATTATTTTATCCCGTAATGCTTCATGGGGATTGAGCACCAGTGAGTATTCATAAATTTTATAGCCCGGTGTAGTATTATTCAAATCCCGTTGCTTCATTTTAGGAGGTGCCGGAGGGGTTAACTGTGACTGCTTTTTCATAAATGTGCATTTTAAAATTTGGAAATACCAACTAATTTAGCATAAATTTACTAAATTATTTAGCTAACAACAAAATCTTTTATATGGAAGTGGAAAACTTTTTTGGCAGCGGGTATAGTGGGAGCAAGCGATTTACCCAACATAATGTATCAACCGCCAATGCTACCGGCTTTGGTGCAGCCGCTGATGATTATATGGAACGGGGCATTGACCTGAACGAACAACTGATCCGCAACAAACCGGCAACTTTTTTTATGCGGGTGAGTGGCAACAGCATGCTCAATGCCGGCATTTTTGATGGCGATATTGTGATTGTTGACCGTTCGTTAAAACCGCAAAATGGCAAAATAGTAATTGCGGTGATTGACGGGGAAATGCTGATACGACGATACGAACAAACACTTAACAAATTGAGACTGGTTCCTGAAACGCCCAAATTGGCAACGATTGACGTAAGTGAGTTCAGCGATTTTAAAATTTGGGGTGTGGTGATCCATGTGATCCGGAGTTTGTAAAATCCTTTTTTTTCACGCAAAGACGCAGAGGTGCAAAGGTGCTAAGAGCATTTTACTGATTTTGTAAAAGGCAGCTTATTGTTTTTTCGTTGCTCCTTTGCATCGTTGTGTAGGAGGCTTAGCGGTAAACAAAATTAAACCAATACTATTATTACCTAATTTCATAAATGCTCAATGAATTTAAAAGATTTTGAGAAAACAGAGGCTTCCGGTTCCCTCCTAGGGGGGCGGAGGGGGTTTAAAGCCATTGTAGACTGTAACAGTTTTTATTGTTCCTGCGAAAGGTTGTTTCAACCTCACCTGGATAAAAAACCGGTGGTGGTATTGAGTAATAACGACGGGTGCATCATATCCCGTACCGATGAAGCAAAAAAGCTAGGCGTAGCAATGGCGGGGCCCTATTTTTTAGCGAAACCGGTAATTGAGCAATATAACGTGGCCACTTTTTCATCCAACTACAATTTGTATGGCGACCTCAGTTGGCGGGTGATGGAAACTTTACGCATTTTAATGGGTGAAGAAAACGTGGAAGTGTATTCCGTGGATGAAGCATTTTTAGACCTTGGCGAATGTGCTGAAAACGATTTGCAAGCCATTGCGGAAAATATTTTGGATACGGTGGAAATGTGGACCGGCATAAAAGTTTCCATAGGTGTGGCACCTACCAAAGTGTTGGCTAAAGTAGCCAATCGGTTATCTAAAAAAGACAAATCGGTTAAATGTGTAATGGTGCTGGACACACCTGAAAAAATTATAGATGCTTTATACAATACTCCCATTCATGATGTATGGGGAGTTGGCCACCAGTATGCTGAAAAGCTAAGGGAAATGCATGCCATCTACACTGCATTGGACCTTAGTAAGAGAAAGGAAGCATGGGCAAAAACCCATTTAGGAGGGGTAGTAGGTGTACGGCTGCTGAAAGAATTAAACGGGGAGCCGGCCAGTGAAATGAAAGAAGAACTAACTGTAAAGAAAATGATTGCCACTACCAGGATGTTTGGTACTGCGGTGAATAATATCAGCGACATTAAAGAGGCGATTGCCACGTACACTTCCAGAGCGGCTGAAAAACTGAGACGTCAAAAAAGTGCAGCCAATATTATCAGCGTGTTTGTAGTGCCTAAAGAACAACCCGCTGCAGGTAAGCGTTTCAGGCACGGCCCCAGCATTAGCAGCTATACACATTTGCCTTTTGCTACTTCTGCTACCAACGAGCTAATAACACCCGCACTACAATTGGTTGATGGGCTATTTGAAAAAGGAAGACGCTACAAAAAAGCGGGTGTAATGCTGAGTGGACTGGTGCCGGATGAATGCATACAGGCTAATTTATTTGTTGAAGAAAAAAAGAATAATAAACGCATGCTGATGGATATGCTGGACAATATCAATTTTTCCATGCGGGATGATATGGTAAAATTCGCCGCATCCGGTACCAAAAGGGATTGGAAAATGCGACAGGAACTAAGGAGTCCAAGATATACTACGAGGTGGGAAGAAATGTTTGTGGTGAAATAACAGGTGATAAAATGAATGTTTACAAATTTTCGAATTAAAAAAAACGAATCTGTAGCCACTATCTCATAAATGCAGGTTCTGCCGGCAATCTGTAGTAAATCCTATCTAATTCCTGCACGGGTACTTTTCCAAAACCTATGACCCGTTAATTTTTTTGAATACTTTAAATATGCTTTGATAAAACTACGGTTTCATTCTCCCTTTTAATTTACTATAGATACTAATGTTCATCATAACTAACAGCATACCATAGAAAGTGTCTTCAAAAGGAATAGAATAAATCCGGATGCCCAGGTTTTCAGCATCATTGTATAATACTACCGGTATGGCTGTAAGAAAACCATTCACTACCAGGAAAGGAATTACAATGATAACAAAGGAAACTAGAAAGGATGCCGCATCAAAATTGCTGAAGAATTTTTTGAAGCTATAAATAAGGGCTATGAAGATGGCACATAATACGAAGGTGTAGGATGTATAATATTTATTGTGAAAATATATTCCAACAATGAATAAAATCAGTCCTGAAAACTGCAGTATAACATCGGCCGCCCATTTATTTCTAACGTCCGGAAAATAACATCGGATACATTCGTAAATAAACACACAACAATAGGGAACAACAAAAAAAAATAGTACTTCCTCTACCGGCAGGTTTATCAGTTTTATACCGGTGACATATTCTTCATTGAAACTCCATACACCCAGTGAAGTGAAGTAAATATCCCAAACTATGTAAAATACTGCAGGAATGATTGTAGCCGGAAGAAGGTATTTCCATGTTTTATAAAAAGCTACCTTTTTATCGAAACTAAGCGCCAGCGGCCCGGATAAAGCAGCGATCAGAATGACAAAATAAGTATAGTGTGTATTCATGTAAAGATCCACCGGGGCCATCCTTTTGGATGCAATAAGTGAGGTGTTTTTTATGGTAAATTAGTTTAATAAAGATATGCAGCCGGAAGGAAATAGAAGCCCCCCCATTTTTGCATTTTATTTCATCGCATCATTAAGTTTATTAAAAGTATGCTGTTCAAGTGTACCCTACCCGATTGCGCAGGCAGGAAGAAACGCGCCGATGACGAATAACAATGCTTTACCCAGGCTCAAAATTACTTTGGTCTCCTGGTACTTAAAAATTAGCTATTTGAAGATATACTCGTAGCCGTTGCATTTCTTTTATTATCGGCTCTTATCTTATCCCAATATTTTTTTGCAACGAATAACATACCAAAACTTTCCCCTTCATACTTTCCCAAATGCTTGTGGTGCATTTTATGCGCCCAGCGGATGGCTCGGATATAAGTGTTGCTGCTACGCGTAAAAAATTTGAACCGCTGGTGAATGATTACTTCGTGTACTACAAAATAAGCAAAGCCATACAACGCAATGCCCGAACCTACTGCTGCCATCCAATATACCTTAAACTGTAAACCCAACATAATACAGAGCCAGCAGGGAATTGCGAAAATGAGAAAGAACGCATCATTCTTTTCAAAGAAGCCCGGCCCTTTTTGATGATGATCTTCGTGCAGGAACCACAAAAAGCCATGCATAATAAAACGATGGGTAAGCCAGGTAATTCCCTCCATTACGAGGAAAGTTGCTAACCCTATAAGTATAAAAACTAATGCACTCATAATATTAATGGTTGTAATCCCGGCAGTTAATACTTAATCTAAAAAAGTTCTTAAAATCAAAAAAAACAACGACTGGATAAGTAACAAATTTACCGCAAATTTGTTTTCCTTATTGAATTTACATAGATGAAAAATAGTTAGTAATAAAATACTGATAATGAACCAGCAAATGTAATTATACAATGGTATCGTTCCGTCACCGAGCCAGGTCCAGAAGCCCAGCTTCACTGCTACCGGTTCCATTAGCCAGTCAAATAGCACTGCCAACGTAGCACCATCTACAATTACCGACATGGCTCTTAATAAAATGGGCGGTTCTTTACTCCCGGCAGCTACCTTATTGATCACTTTTAAGAGTAATATTTGTGTGCAAATGCCACTGCAATAAATAATAATAAACCAGTTAACGCCTATCAATAACGGTACATTTAACCATTGAAACCCTAACACTTTACCATAGGCATAATCACCAAATATTAGCCCTGTATTTACTCCCATTACCTCCGAAAAAAAACCAATTATGAAAACAGCAGTAATAAAAAGAAAGAACGCAATATTCCTATTGGCCTGGGTATAAACCAGTAATGAAAAAGACAGCAGTAAATTAAAGGGCGTAGCCTGTACAAAAAAGTTAGTATCAAAAAAGAGAATGCCCACCAATCCGATACTATGAAAAAAAATTGCAACTGCTGTTGCTATTTGATATTTCGAAATACTTTTTACCACTGGCTTATTTACTGATTTAATTCATTCGCTACATTTCCGAAGCCTTATTCGGATTGATCCGATTAGATCAATGGAGAGGCTGCTTAATGTTGGTTGTTACCAGTTCGCTTACAATTTTCGCACTTTTTAAACAGAGCGGTATTCCACCGCCCGGATGTACGCTACCTCCGCAAAAATACAAACCTTTAATAGAATCAGTAAAGTTGGCATGCCTAAAAAATGCTGCCAGTTTTGAGTTGGAACTGGTTCCATATAATGAACCCATGTAAGAAGCCGTTTGCTGCTGAATCATTAACGGGTCCAGAGTATGCTCTGTCTCTATCAGCGTCTCCACGTCTTCCCCCAATAGCCGGCTTAATTTACTGATGATATTTTTTCGCACAGTGGCTTTGATAGCTTCCCAATTTTGCCCAATATCCGCAGGTGCGTTTACCATTACAAACCAGTTTTCTTTTCCGGCAGGTGCCTGACTTACTTCCATTTTAGATGTAATATTGATATACACTGTTGGATCATCAATTAATTGTTTAGTGTTAAATATACATTCGAACTCCTTATGATAATCCTTGCTAAAAAACACATTGTGTAATCCCAGTTGATTAAATTCCTTTTTAATTCCCCAATAAAAGATAACGGCACTGCTGCTCCGCTCCTGCTTTAATACTTTTTTTGCACGGCTTGCATTGCCCAATAAATTTTTATAGGTAAAATAAACATCTGAGTTACTAACTACAATATCCGCAATAATATTTTCATCATTCACTACCACCCCCCTTACTTTTCCCTCGTGATGAATGATGCGTTGCACCGATGCATCAAAATAAAACCGAACGCCTTTTTCTTTTGCTAACTGATAGAGTGAGTTTGTAATACTGATCATTCCGCCGTTGGGATAAAAAGTTCCCTGGTTCTGTTCCAGGTGGGGGATCAAACTCAACATAGAAGGTGCTTTGTAAGGGTTGCTTCCATTGTAGGTAGCAAAGCGGTTAAAGAGCTGAACTGTTTCCGGAGAATTAAATTTACTTCTATTGTATGAATGGAGCGATTGAAATAAAAATTTGGGACGAATCGTGGCAATTGCCTTGCCAAAGCTTCTACTAACCCATGTTTTTCTTTTATGAAGCGACTGGTTGATAAAAATCATTCCAATATTTTCGTATAACTTTTCAGACTGCTTTAAATAATCAATTACTTCTTGTGGATCCTCGTTCAATTGATCCCCTATTTCCTTCGCAAAATTTTGGGCATTTGTATAAGCCAATACCTGTTTGCCATTTTCGTAAAAATATTTACAGGCAATATCAACAGGCCGATAGGTAAAATAATTTTCCACCTGTTCGCCTGCCAGTTGAAATAACTCTTCTACATTTTGTGGCTGGGTAAATAAGGATGGTCCTGCATCAAAATGGAAACCGTCTTTTTCGAAAGCAGATAATTTTCCGCCGGGATAATTGTTTTTTTCGTAGACTTTTACTTCATATCCCTCCAATGCCAGGCGAATTGCTACTGCCATGCCAGCTACCCCACTTCCTATAATAATTGCTTTTGAAGCTTGCATAATTTACGTTGGTTAAATGAAAGCGGTGAAAACAGAAATCCATACACAACATTTAGTAAATATACTTCATTAAGAATTTGGAGCAGTACTTGCAATATAATCTTCTATTTTAGGAAAAGCGATTTTGAACCATGCAGTGTATTTATCAGCATGGGATTGCATTGAATTTTTTATTTCATCTACCGGCATAAAACAAAAGTCAGCTACTTCTCTTGGATCAGGATCAATGTTTCCATCATAGGTACCAACAAATACATGATCAAATTCATATTCCGTTAGTCCATTATCAAAAGGCGTCTTATAAATAAAATCAAATACTTTTTCGAGCACTGTAATGAAACCCATTTCTTCCTGCAATCTTTGAACCGCTGCATCCATTGTATTGGTACCAGGGCGGGGATGACTGCAACAGGCATTGGTCCACAAACCTGCACTATGGTATTTGTTTGCTGCTCTTTTTTGTAATAGCATCTCACCTTTTTCATTGAATATAAAAACACTGAAAGCCCTGTGCAACAAGGCTTTTTGATGAACTTCCATTTTTTCCATCGTACCCAGCGGACGATCCATTTCATCTACCAAAATAACATCCATAAAATTTTCCTTTATAATAAATTAAACTGGCGGCGTACACCCGCTTTAGCAACAATTAACACTTTGCCGTAATTGGGAATACGAATGCGCTGTTCTAAAATATTGCAGGGCTTTGTTCTTTTTATTTTCCTAAAAAGAGATAAATAATATTTGTAAGCAACATATACACCAAACCTAGCCTTTATTGGCAGGTGAATAATCCCGTTGTAGGCATCCTTAAAATCTATTTCTATATCCGCTTCTATTTGCCTTTTCATGGAAGGAGTAAAGTTTCTAAAATCCACTTCCGGAAAATAAGTCCTGCTAAGTTGTTCATAATCTGCCTTTACATCCCTTAAAAAATTCACTTTTTGAAATGCGGCTCCCAGCGATCGGGCACCTGGCTTCAATTTTTCATACATTACCTTATTTCCCTCACAAAACACATACAAACACATCAGCCCTACTACTTCCGCACTTCCATAAATATATTCTTTATAACCCTCACTGTTATAGGTAGTGTTGGCGAGATCCATTTCCATACTTTTAAAAAAAGCTTCAATTAAATCGTAAGATATCTTGTATTTGTTTACCGTAATCTGGAAACTATGTAAAATAGGATTAAGGCTGATGCCTCTTTCAATTGCCATATAAGTGTCTCTTTTAAACTCCACCAGCAATTCTTCTTTATTGAATTGGTGAAATGTATCCACAATTTCATCAGCAAAACGTACAAAGCCGTAAATATTAAAAATTGGTACACGCAGATCGCTATGCAATAATTTAATAGCACTGCTAAAAGAAGTACTATACTTCTCTGTAGCAGCCTTACTGCATTCCTGACTTAATTGATGAAAAAGGTTGATCATTTTGTTCGCTTGTTTTTTTTACCAAATAAAATGGAACTTGAAATTAAATTTCACGTTTTTGCAAACGTAACTGGTAAGTATCTTAACCAAAATGTTTTATTACTTCCTTTGCCACCACTTCGCCACTAATCAGGCTGGGTGGTACCCCGGGACCAGGTACAGTTAACTGGCCTGTATAAAATAAATTCCTCACCTTTTTACTTCGTAATCCTGGCTTCAAAACAGCAGTTTGTAGCAAAGTGTTCGCTAAACCATAAGCATTTCCTTTAAAAGAATTATAATCACTCTTAAAATTACTAACTGAATATGACTTGTTGTAAATTATCGAATCTTTTACAGATTGCCCAATCCTATTTTCAAACCGCTTTATTATCTTTTCAAAATATCGGTTCCTTAATTCCTCCGTATCGCCTTCCAGGCCACTTGCCACTGGAATTAAAAAAAACAGGTTCTCGCAACCTTCCGGAGCTACAGTAGCATCTGATACCGATGTTGCGCTAACATAAAACAATGGTTCGGATGGCCAGGCAGGTTGAGTATATATCTCTTTTCCATGCACATCAAAATCTACATCAAAAAATAAAGTATGATGTAGCAGACCGGTTAGCTTTTTATTTAACCCCACATAATATAACAAGCAACTGGGCGCCATAGTTCTTTTATCCCAGTATTTATCAGAATAGGAACGGTATTGCTTTTCCAGTAATTTGGTTTCAATAAAATTGTAATCTGCGCCACCGATAACAACATCAGCAGGGAAAGAATGCGAAGCCAATTCATTATTGCTATTTCCTGTTAATACTTTTGTCGCCCGATTAGCCTCAATTGTTATGGATGTAACATTATGATTCAAGTAAAACTTCACTCCCAACTCTTTTGCGACCTTTGTTATTGCTTCCACTATTTTATACATCCCACCCTGTGGATACCAAGTGCCCAATTTTATATCGGCATAATTCATCAGGCTATACAAAGCAGGTGTATCCTGGGCCAAAGCGCCTAAAAACAACACAGGAAACTCCAGGAGTTCCCTCAATTTTGGATTTTTAAAATGTTTTCCTACGTGGTTTTTAATGGAATTGAAAACATCCAGTTTGAGTATTCCTTTTGCAAGGTCCCAATCTGCAAATTCAAGCAGGGATTGCCCTGGTTTATGAACTAGTTTATTAATCCCTACTTCATATTTATATGCTGCTTCATGTATAAATTTATCCAGCATAGCTGCACTTCCCGGTTCCGTTCTTTCAAAGAGGCTCTTTAATTCATTGTAGTTAGCCGGAATATCCATCACCTCATCTGGCCAATAAATTTTATACGATGGATCCAACCTTTGTAAATGGTAATAGTCTGTAACTTTCTTACCAAAGCAATTAAAAAATCTTTCAAACACTTCCGGCATCCAATACCAGCTTGGTCCCATATCAAAAGTAAATCCAGCTTCGATTAGTTGCCTTGCCCTGCCGCCTGTAGTTTCATGTTTCTCAATTACAGTTACGTCCCATCCTGCTTTTGCCATAAAAGCAGCAGCGGACAAACCTGCGAACCCGCTACCTATAATTACTACTTTTTTCAAGAATCTAAAATAAGATTATTAGAGTTTAATCAACAATAAAGTAAATAGGAATGTACATAAATTTTAGAAACGGGTAAGTTGTTCCTTTAGTAATTTTCGTGCAAAGTGTATCCGGCTTTTAATGGTGCCCAATGGCTCGGATAACATATCCGCAATTTCATGGTATTTATAGCCTTCGAAATACAACATAAAAGGATTGCGGAATATTTCAGGAAGCTGATGTATTGCCTTTTGAATATCTTTCATTTTTAATGCACCTTCGGCTGCATTACTGGTAGTAACCTGGTTATAGTTAATCAAAAATTCATTGGGAGTACTGTCGAAAATGGTACTTTGTTTCGACTTACGACGATAATTATTTATAAAAATATTACGCATGATGGTGTACAACCATGCCTTAATATTGGTACCCACATTGTACTTTTCCTTATTAGCCAGGGCACGATACATGGTTTCCTGTAATAAATCCTTTGCTACTTCATTATCCCGTGTTAACGTGATTGCAAAAGGCTTCAAAAATTCGGTATTGCTCAATAAGAGTTGATTGAAATCGATGGTTGCCATAACAATGTGTTTAATTAAATATACGGTAAAGCTAAACAAATGGTTTTGCAATTTCAAATAAATGTTTAATAATTATTCCTAAACATTAAACACATTGCAAATCAGTAATTTATAGCTTCATTGCTGAAGAAAGGAAGCAAAAAACAGGCTAATAATTCAATTACCCACTTTAATTAAACAACCGGAGCGATATTTAAAGCAATTATTCTACTCCCAGGCATGTCTTTTCCTGGGATTCTAATTTTATGGAGAGGAGCAAATTAAAATTTGACTGGTGACTATATATTGGATTGATCTAGGGAATGGACAGATAGAATCTTCGGGCAGTTTCTAAATATCATTTCGATGAGTTCTAAGACAGAAATAAATTAAGTGAACCCGGATTTTTTAATCACGTTGATGCCCGTTAACGGCAACACATCTCAGTTGAATTTATTCATTAAAAAATGTAATACCGGCTTTTATAATGCGGAAACAAATTCCATTACTTCCGAAAAAGATTTCTTGAAATTAATATGGGGGGGGATTTTCCTTTCGTATGATTGCGTTAGTAAACCGGAAATAATGATGGGCGTGCCGGCAAATTTTTTAGTAATAGACAAAATGAATTTATCAAAATTAAAATTGTGCCCAACAGAGGTAAGGTGGGAGTATAAATAATCCGGTTTCTTTAAATTTACAACATATTCCACGTCAGCTAATGGTACATTGGCACCTAAATATATAGTAAACACACCCCTGCTCTTTAAAAGGTAATACATAAATAACATCCCCAGTTCATGGTATTCACCTTCAGGTAAAAAAAGCAAAATGGTTTTGTTCACCTTTAATGATGTACTTACACTCTCAATACCAACGATCAATTTTTGCCTTATGATATTACTCACCAGGTGTTCCTGTGCAGGATTGATGTGATTGGTTACCCACAGAATGCCAATTTTTTCCATGTAGGGAAAAATAATCTGCGTGATAGTTCTTTCGATTCCCCTTGATTTTATATAGTTGTCCAGGATATCTTCCAGCTTTTCTACATCAAGATCAATCATACATTGAATCAATTCATTGACTATTCTTTCCTGTTGCGCCTGCATCTGGGTAAGGGAAAGAATTTTTTCTCTTACCTCCGTTTCATTCATTTTATCAATATGGGATATCTTAAAACCATACTTATTGAGTAAGGCAATATTCAACACTTTTTTTAATTCGTCATTAGTGTAAAAGCGAATATTGGTACCAGTCCTGTTGGGTTTCAGGAATTGATAACGCTGCTCCCAAATCCTGATAGTATGGGCTTTTATACCAGATAAATTTTCGAGATCTTTTATTGTAAATGAGTCCATTGATTAAAATTATAGATTCTATTACAATTTCTGTCAAACTTTGTTTAAATATGAGCCGAAAAAGATTAACAGAAAGTCGACTTCCCTACTTTTATCGCTCTACAATAAATAATTTCTCTTGTACCAGATTTCAAGGCTCATTAAAGTCCACAAAATTTTTGCTCTTTTCTCATCAGATATTTTTTCGGTATGATTCAACAAAGAATTGATGAAGCGGGGATCTATCAATTGTCTTGAAATGGCCGATGGAGATCCGATATAATCAAAAATAACTTCCTTCAATTCGTTTTGCACCCAACTTTTCAGCGGTACTTCGAATCCTCGTTTGGGCTGATGCACCAGCGCTGCCGGTAAATATTTTTTTGCCAGTTGGCGTAATAAAAATTTGGTGGTACTTCCTTTTATTTTAAAATCGTCCTGCATAGTGGGAGCATACTCCATTAACTCTTTACATAAAAAGGGACTTCTTCCTTCCAAAGAATGAGCCATATTGGCGATATCCATTTTTACCAGCAACTGGCTGAACAGGGTGCAATTAAAATCTATATTCATCAGCTTTTTTAACCCGCTCATTTCGCTGTTGGCTATTTCATTAAAGTCTTTCCGCATCGCCTGCAGGTAATCAAAAGCTGGTTTATTGATATGGATTTCAAAATCCTCCATAATATCCACTCCAGCAGACAGGTAAATTTCCAGGCTTTCTTTTGAGGCTAAAGAAGCCAGCCGGTACAAATAATTATATTTCGATTTTTTGCTGTTGGAGGGTGGCAACAAATTCTTGAAACCAATTGCCGCATTCTTTATAAGCCGGTTGGTTTTAAAGAAATCGTACTTGGAAAATGGCACATACCGGCGATAACCGCCAAACAACTCATCTGCCCCATCGCCATTTAAGATTACGGTAAGGTGCTTTTTTGCCTCAGCGCTTACATAATAAGAAGGTATTGCAGAGCTGTCAAAAAAAGGCTCCCCATAATTTCCTATAATTCCTTCGAGGTCGTTTTTAAGCGTATCAAAATTTATTTTTATTTCGGTATGATTCGTTTGGTATTTATCTGCCACCAACTTTGCCAATGGCGCTTCATCGTATTCGCCATCAAAAGACACTGTAAAGGTTTTTAAGGATTGATTATACGTTTTTGCTATTGCGGTGGTTAGCCCACTGTCGATGCCGCCACTTAAAAAGCTACCCACTTCCAGGTCTGACGATTCAACTCTTCTCTTAACGCCTGCATGTAAATATTGATCTACTTTAAAAAGGCTTTCTTCAAAGCTATCTTTGCTATTCTGTTTATAAAAGTCATTTATGCTCCACCAGCATTCTTCCTTAATTTTAAGCGACACACAATCAATTAGTATAAAGCTGGCGGCGGCCAATTCAAGTACGCTTTTATATGGCGTAAGCCGCTTATAAAATGAACCCAGCCGTAGGTAGTGATACAAATTATCCGAGTTAATTTGTAAAGGCAACAAGCACTTGATGCAGTTTAGTTCGCTGGCGAAAACAATTTTTTCATCATCCGCATAATAATACAACGGCTTTTTTCCTGCACGGTCCCTTGCAATAAAGACCGTTTTTTCCTGCCGGTCGTAAATGGCAAAAGCAAACATACCATCCAGGTAGTTCAAAAAACCGGTGCCATATTTACGATATAGCAACAGAAGGGTTTCTGTATCGGAGGATGTATTGCCAATAATATCGCACTGCTTTCTTATTTCATTGTGGTTATATATTTCGCCGTTAAAGATGATGGTATAACGGTCATCAAGGTGCATGGGTTGTTTGCCGCCTCCAATATCGAGTATGGATAAACGCAAATGATACAGGTCTACATTATCCACGGCAAAGCCATTTTGTTCATCCGGGCCCCGATGCAACATGCATTGATCAATGAGCTGATAAGGCAATTTAAAATTTACTGCGCCTGCAATACCACACATATAATACTATCTTTGATTGAAGCAAAATAACTGCATATTATTCAATAGCAATGATATTTTAGGATAAATTTGCCCCAACACTTTCTTCACCAACCACCGCATTTTTAAATAAATAAAAGATGGGCTTAATTGATTTTATATTATTTCCATTGTTTGTGTTTTTGTTCCACCTTATTTTTTCAAAAAGAAGAAAACGAATCAACAATGATGTATTAAAAAAATATCATAAACAGGCATTTTGGATAAAAGTGTTTGGTACGGTGGCATTTACTATTTTCAGCGTTTATATCTCTCCCGGCGATTCTACCAGCCTGTACTATACAGAAGGTATCAATATTGCCCGGTTAATTTCACAGGATGCGTCTAATATTAAACTAATCTTTTCATCAGGTGCAAATTTTGATGAAACGCTGTTATTCAACCCATTTAACCAGGGATATTTTATCAGCGAAAGTAATTATTTTGTAACCCGCCTGGTGAGTATTTTATCATTTGTAAGTTTTCGCAATTACATGGTGATTAACCTGTTTTTTTCGATGATCGCGTTTAGCGGTGTGTGGCGCTTGTATAAATTTTTTTATGAACAGTATCCGCACCTGCATAAGAAACTGGCTATCGCAATATTGTACTTACCCTCTTTTATTTTTTGGAGTTCCGGTATATTGAAAGATCCATTGTGCATAGGTATGATAGGCTGGATGACTTATTCCATTTACTGCGCCTTTTATAAAAAAGAATCAATGGTTAAAAACCTGTTGATTGCTGCCCTTTCCGGGTATATTATTGCAATTGTTAAGTCGTATATTCTTTTCTCCTACCTTCCATTTTTAATATTATTCTTATTCTTATCCAATTTAAAACTCATTAAAAAAGTAAGTTTAAAAATCATTGCCTTTTTGGCTTTAACTATCATGGGGGTTATTGTATTTTTTATACTAGCAGATAAACTGCAGGAAGAATTGGGAAATCTTGCTATAGATAAATTAGCAGAAACGGTAAAAACACAGCAGAAGGCATTTATCAATATAAGCGATATAGCAGAATCTTCATTTTCGCTGGGAGTAGAATTCGATGGAACCAACGCAAGCCTGGTAAAACTGGCCCCCGCCGCTTTAGTTGCAACATTCTACCGGCCCTATCTTTGGGAATCAAAAAAATTATCTACGCTGCTTTCGTCACTGGAAAGCCTTGCTTTAATGTTTTTCACACTGTATGTATTTCTTAAAACAGGTCCCTACAATTTTTTTAAACCTATTTTCAGCGACCCGATGGTGATGTTCTGCTTTTTCTTTTCGATCGTCTTCGCATTGTTTGTGGGAGCAACCACGCTAAATTTTGGTACATTGGTTAGGTACAAGATTCCCTGTACTCCATTTTACATAATAGCATTCGTGCTGATAAATGAAATCAATAAAAAAAGGAAAGCGGCTAACAAATTAAAAGCCGCTACCGTGGAAAAGCGGATGCAAATTTCCACTCCTGCTCCGTAAAGCCCTTACCTGAACAGACTCAAAAAATTAACCGCATTTGACTGAAGGCTAAACTGGTTAATCATTTTCTGACGGCCGGTGATACCCATTCTAATTCGCAGATCAGTATCTAAAATTAATTTTTCAATCGCGGTATACCAATCCGCGTTTGTATTGGCAAAATATCCATTTATTCCTTCCTCAATGATTAACTGGTTTACGCCAACCGGTGATGCTACAGCGGGTATACCCAGTGACAGGTACTGTATTAATTTGAATCCGCATTTTCCTTCACTCCATTCATCCCGAGTGAGCGGCATCAATCCAACCTGGCAGGATGCCAATTCCCGCACTTCATTTTCTTCGCTCCACTCAATGTATTGTACATTCTTAAGATCCAGTTCGGGTTGTTGATTACAGATTATCTTAACGTTAAATTCATATTTTTTTTGCAGTTCCTTTAATACGGGCTCCACAAGGGCTAAATATTTAAGTGTGGAAAAACTGCCGGTCCAACCAATAGTTAATTTGTCTGCCAGTTGATTGGCAACCTTATTATGTCGTTTTTCAGTATCTACACAAGTTGGATTGTAGAAAGTATTCAAATTGTACCTGCGTGCATAATTGCAGAGGTAATCATTTCCACCACTTACTGTATAGGCCCATTTACAAATGTGCTTTACCTTACCTGCATTTTTAAATCTGCCTGCCAGGCTATTCTGTGTTGAAACTGCTTCTATCCATATTGCATCGTCAAAATCGTAGATCAGTTTTTTATGAAATAATTTAACAACGGCCCATTCAAAAAAAGCTGGCCCCATTGGAGCAGCTTCTCTTTGTACAAAAATAAAATCGTATTTTTTTAGCTTGAACAATAGCAATAATCGCCTGGCATATCCTTTTAATGTAGCCAGGGTTTTTTTTAAAAATAATCCATAGCAATGAACAATATGATATCCGCTCTCATCTAAAAAAGGCCTGGTTGTAACAACGAATCCATTTTCAGCGAGCAAATCTTTGTACAATTCTACCCTAAATCGTTGCCCGGGAGAAACACCTTCGGGGTATTGTACAATCATTAATATTTCTTTCTGCCCGTTTTGCATACGTAAAGTTCCACTTGAAAATTTTATTACTCCTTAGTTTAATTATTATAATTTTATTGATTTGGTCGGGTGCATTTCAAATCCGATAGCTATCGGATCGCAGCGCCAGGTGGTTGGTGAGGACACCAACCACGGCCCAGCCTCGGTCGGTGTCCACACCGACCGAAAACGGGAGCGACAATTTGAAATGCACTCATTTGATCAGAGAGTATTTTACCACTGTAAATAGATTATTTAATGCTACCTTAATATGCTATCGTACACATTACGATACCGTTCAACCGCATTCTCCAGCGAATAAAAATCTTTAGCACCCTGTCGTATCAACGCTTTATCAAATGTATTTCCTGCCCTTATTTTTTCAATCACCGCATCAAAAGATTGTACTGAAAAATCAGTAACTACGTAACCAGCATTATATTTTAAAACAATTTCTTCTACATCCCCTACTCCGCTGTTGGTAATTACCGGTATGCCCATCGCCATTATTTCGCCATGCTTGGTGGGTGAGGAAGATAGCTTGGAATAACATGCTTTTATAAAAAAAAGTGAATAGGTACTAAAGGATAATAACACCGGTACTTCGTGCCGCCTGCCCTGCTGTACGATTAACCTATCCGAAGCAAGCCCACACTTGCTGGCAGCAGCGGCAATTATTTGATAGGGATGAGGCGAGATAAAAAGGAATTTTGCCGCAGGTATTTTATCAGCAAGGGTTTTGCAGAACTGCATCATCTCACCTGTTAAATACCATCCTCCTATTGAACCAAGATAGCTTATTATAAAATCTCCCTCCTGTATATTTAATTCAGCCTTAAATTTTTCTTTCAGTGATTGATCAATATTTTCTACGTTAAATAAATCCAGGTCTGCACTACAGGGAATTACTTCAACCGGAATGGGTTGATTAGGAACATCGGTTCTGCTGTGTATTTCTTTTCTTGCGGCATAAGTTAGGCAGTTGATATAATCAGCCTTTATCAAACAATCCCTTTCATGCCTTTTAAAAAATTGATACACCAGTTTAAAGACAGGGTTTTGCAAATTCCAAATACCTCCTTCCACTCTTTCGTCGGCCCAAAAACCTCTTATATCATGCAGGAATTTTATACCGAATTTTTTCTTCAAATACAAAGCTACCAAAGTGGGCGGGCCGGGCCGGGTATGCATCATATCAAAATGATGGGCAAGGTGCAATTTCTTTGCAGCCTTCCTCAATGCAAAATAATCATACACAGCAGAAAGTACAGGGGGCTTTTTATGATATTTTAGCGACACCCATTTTATTGGATAAGGAGCTAACAGGGCCTCTACATATTCCTTGTTGGCTGCATATTTATCCGCTTTATCACAACTTAATATCGTAAACGAATAGCCGAACTTTGTAAGCCCGGCAAGGTATGGAATTACCTGGCTTTGGCCCAGCGGGTCTGTCATGCCATCGTATGATATAAACAGGATGTTTTTTGTTGCCATCAGCATTTAATTTGAATGCATATTTTCTTCCAGCCACCAATGTAGCACAATGATGAGCCATAGCCTGTTGTATAAATAATCATTACCCTTTAAATATTGTTGCTTCATATTATTTACATACTCAAGGTGTACAATATTGTACTTATTGATCACTTGCTCCGACGTGTACTGATCTAACAAATATTTCAGGTCAGTTTTCAGCCACCTGTCGAGCGGAATACTAAATCCCCGTTTAGGCCGTTGAAATAATTCCTTTGGTAAATAATCGTAGAGTACCTCTTTCAACAGGTATTTCATAGATCCGTTTTTGATTTTAAGCTTTAGGTCCAGGTTAAAAGCAAATTCCACTAGCCGGTAGTCCAGTAAGGGCACCCGGGTTTCCAAAGAGTACTGCATGCTTGCCCGGTCAACTTTTACCAATAGGTCATCCTTCAAATAATTATTAAAATCCCAAAAGGATTGGCGCTCTGTTTCACTCAGGTTTCTTGCCATCACCGGCAATTCATTAATCTCCCTGAAATCAAACTGGTTGTTAACCAGCAATTTTTCCAACTCCTGTTCCCGGAAATAATATTGCTCCTGCGAAAAAATATGGGTGATGATATTTTCCCTGTTCGCATAATCAAACATATTTCCAATACGCTGGTATTTACTGCTCATTAACCGGGAAGCCGCAAACAACGGTTGTTTCAGAATTTGCGATGCAGGTGTAGATAAACGTTCAGCCCATTGATACATGCCATAGCCATGAAACAATTCGTCCCCTCCATCGCCACTCAGCGCTACCGTTACATATTTTTTAGAAAGGCGGCTAACCATCATGGTTGGGAATGCCGAAGAATCAGCAAACGGCTCATCATAAGCAGGTATCAGTTTATCTACCAGTTCCAATACTTCCTTTTCTTTTACTTTAAATTCATGATGATCAGTTCTTAAATGATCTGCCACCTGCTGGGCATATCTCGATTCATTGTACTTACCATCGTCAATAGCAAGGCTAAAGGTCTTTATTTTATCATTGCCTGCTATTGTTGATGCGATGGCAGTAAGCAGGCTGCTATCTATGCCTCCGCTTAAAAATGTTCCTATTGGCACATCGCTGATCAATTGTTTTTCCACTGAATCAACTACCAAAGCCTTTAGCTGTTTCTTTGCCGTCAATTCATTAGTGACAGGATTGATATCAATAACACGCTCCGGTTGCCAGAATGGAATACATTCAATTGAATGATTAAACAATGCTTTATCAATTGACAACTGCACATAATGAGCCGAGGGAAACTTACTGGTATTGTTGTAAATGGTTAATGGCTGAGGTATAAAACCAAGGTGCAGGAAATACGGAATGGCCTTCCGGTTAATGGTTAAACGATCGCCTACGATGGATTGAATCACTTTTAATTCGGAAGCAAAAATAATCGCATTGCCGTCCTGGTAAAGAAACAAAGGTTTAATACCTACATGATCCCTGCAAAGCGTAATTACCTTTTCCTGTATATCCAAAATAGCAAATGCAAACATGCCATTCAATACGGCAAAACATGCCGGCCCCTGTTGTGCAAATAATTCAAGAATAACTTCCGTATCTGAGGTGGTTTTTAGTGAGGCCCCTTTATCTGCAAGTTGTTCCTGCAATTCTTTAAAATTATATACTTCCCCGTTAAATACGATACAATACCTGCCGTCCGCAGAAAACATGGGCTGATTAGCAGAAACGGATAAATCCAATATTGACAATCGCCGGTGCGCCAGCCCGATGGTTTTATCCTCCGAAAAATAAAAACCTGCAGCATCCGGCCCACGATGTTGCATGCGTGTTGCAGCCAGCTTTAATTGCTTTTCCGAAACTGAATTGTTAAGCGATATATAACCTGCTATTCCGCACATGCATTTCTTTTTTTGGGTAAGAACGAAAATAAGGCAATAATATTAGTCAGGGTTTGCATTTGCAGACATGTATGCATTAATGATAAATATTTTAAGCCGGCTTTCTCCCGGCTCCAGTGAGGATTTGATTAATTTTAAATTACGCTGAAAACACAATTTTTGTCAAAGTATATCCATGTATTTTTTTACAATCGATTTTATTGTAAACTGCTTACTGGATGCTTTAACCAGTTCCGGATCAAGCGGAGCAAGGATGGCTTTAGAAATAGTATCTGCCAAAGCAACCGGATCTTTTACCGGGCACAGGTATCCAAATTCACCATGATTCAGAATCTCACGGGGACCGGTGGGGCAATCGGTACTTACGACTGTTTTTCCCAAAGCCATGGCCTCCACCAAAACGTTTCCGAATCCTTCTGATATGGATGATAATATCATTACATCGCATCTTGCCATCCACTTATATGGGTTTGTTTGAAAGCCCATTAAAAAAATGGAAGCAGATAATCCCTTTGCCTGGATGTATTTTTCCAGCTTTGATTGCATTGGCCCGGTACCTAGTATAAACAATAAGGCACCCGGACGAGTTTGCTTAAATATATTAAAACCATCTATCAAAGTCTCCTGATCCTTTACTTCGGCGAGCCTCGCTACATTGAGTAAGATGATTTTATTTTCTACATCGGTTGGAAAATCTACCTGTTCCGAGGCCAACGAATAAATCGTATCATCAAAAACCGGGTTATAAATAAAGCTGCCCTGTGGTAGTTTTCGATGACTGAATTTGCGCAACCATTCCAGGGTCCCCTTGCTAACCCCGATAATTTTATCCGCGTATGGAGTAATAAAAAAATGTATCAGTCTTAAAATGATATCGCCCTTTAGATACTTCAGCGGTCTTGTTACCGGAAATGCATAATGATGGGTAAAATAAATTTTTGCAGCCGTCCTGGTAATCCTTTTTGAAATAATGGCAGCAGTACCTGAATAATGGCTGGCAGTAAACACATGCGTAAACCGATGCTCCCTGAATATACGTGGAAAGGTTCTCAGGTATGCCAGCAGTGTGGTGCTTCCTACCTCCATTACAGTGATACTTGGATTTAAAATATTGAGATATACCCCGGTTTTTTTTCCGGCCAAAAATTGAACCTCGATATTATTCTCAACAAAACTATTGGCAATATTCACAAAAACCCGTTCTGCTCCTCCCCCCTCCAGGTTGTCAAGAATAAATAAAATTTTTTCCATTGTAAAACTGGATTTTCCTATGCGTGAAATCATTCTCTGCCTAACATCAAATCCATACTAAGCGAAATAATGTAGTTTTTTATTAAACCATAATATGATGAATAGTACTAATAAATTTGTTACAACCTGGCCATAGCTCAGCCAGTTGATATCGAAATATTTTGAACTGAAATAATTTACTAAAATGGAAATACTAATTACAATAGCTGATAGCCGGAAGATTATTTTTTTATTTTTATTAAACAGGATATACTGAAGAAATAAGTTTGACAGGGTCCAGATAAAAGCACTGACACTTAAAATATAAAAATAATTCAAATGGGCTTTATAGTTTGGTTTGAGCACAAAATTATAAACAATATAAGAAAAGGCTATCACACCCGAAAAGGTAACCAACATTGCAAGCGCATATTTAACGTACAGGCTTTTTATAGTTTCCCATTTCTCCAATGCCGCAAATTTTTTAAACAGTACCGGTTGCAGGTATTGTAACAAAGAAGCGCAAACGATGTATTGGATAGCAGCGAATGTGGATGCAATAGCATAATAGCCGGCCTCCACTTTTCCAAACCATGACATCACAAAAAACTTATCGGATGTATTCATAAAAAATACGGCTGTTTGTAACAGCAATCCGGATAGACCAAAATAGAATTCACTTTTAAGTATGTTGTAATTGATCCCTTTTACCAGGAAATTGTTTTTTTTAGAATAATAAAAAAAAATCACGGCAACCACCATTCCGGAAATTAAAATCGCGATTGCACGGCTATACCAATTGCTGTAAATGCCGATAATAAAAATAATGGACAACCCGATTTCCAGCACAATTTTTACAAGGGAAACAATGGTAAACAACTTCACATTATTCTGATTTCGCATCAAAATAATAAACGCTTCAAAACAAAAATTAAAAAATAAGCAAAGAGGAATTAACCAGAAAAAGGCTGGTTGAAAATTAAAAGCGTTTTCAAGTGGTGTACGAAATAAATATAATGCAGGAAATAGAATAAGGCTAAGTACCACCGGGATCATTAAACCGGTTGATAAAAGTGTTGCGTATTGTTCTTTGGGTAATTTAAAATAATCAATCGATATCGTGTATAGCACGCCCATTGAAACAACAGGTGTTAAAAAAACGATGCTGTTGGCAAAAATATTCAATAGGCCGATATCCCCTTCGCTGAGGGTATTCACAAAAAAAGGTAAAGCTGCGAATGATATTGCCTTGCATAAGGAAGCGGTAATAGTATAAGCACCTACCTGTTTTAATGAACTTTTGAGTAAGATGGATTGCAGGTTTTGTAACAAAATGGGCGATATTGGTTTTACCGGTTACTGGTGCAGTGTTAGTAGAAATGAATTCACTTAAAAATAGATATTTTAAAACATTACGTGGTTCATAGATCCGTTTTATCGATATCAGCAGCAGGCATTTGATAGCCGCTCCTGTAATTTTCTAATCAACGATAGTAAAAAAAGAGCTCAACAGGCTACGATATTTTTCTGATAAATTTCGCAGGTATACCCCCCCATAGTTCACCCGCAGGTATATTGGTATTAACCACTGCCGAGGCTGCTACTACAGCTCCGGCACCCACTGTTACGCCTTTCAGGACAGTAGCTTTTGATGCTACCCAAACATTCTCCCCGATACAAACCGGGGCGGTGGTAAATCCATCGTTTAATTTATGATTAAGCCAGCTTCCTAATACATGGTCCTGGTCTCTAATTACGACCATTTCAGCGATAAAACAACCCGGCATAATGGTCACACTTTCTTTAGCGGTTACCACGCAATTTCTCCCAATGAAACAATTCCTTATTGACAGTGTACTATTTGCATCAGCGAAAATATGGGTGCCTGCTTTTATTGAAGAGTTGGAAATATGCAATTTTCCACCCTTTACACAAACAATATCGCAGTGAGCACCAATGATTGTTTTGTAATCTATACTGGCGCCGGGGTACAATAGTTTTAACTTGGTTACCCGCAACAAATTTAAAATTGCCTGGCATTGTTTAAAGATAAACCGAAAAATCCCGGATAAAAAAATCATGTAAGCATCATTTTAATCCTTGAAAAGCGATAAACAAATGCCAATATAAAGTAAATGTAGCAATTGAATACATGTTAAATTGCTCCACCATTTCAATGGGATCGATTATTTTATTACACGATACTTTTAAGGTATTCGCCATAACCACTCTTTTTAAGTTTTTCGGCTTGCTCCATTAACTGTTCTTTATTAATGAAGCCCATGCGCCAGGCTATTTCTTCCGGGCATCCAATTTTTAACCCCTGTCTTTTTTCTATTACCCTTACATATTCGCTGGCATCATTCAGCGATTCGAATGTACCGGTGTCAAGCCAGGCGAATCCTCTATCAAGCACTCCTACTTTCAATTTTTTGTTTTGAAGATATATCCTGTTTACATCCGTAATTTCATATTCCCCCCTCGGGCTGGGTGGAATATTCTTAGCGATCTCCACTACCGTATTATCATAAAAATATAAGCCCGGCACAGCAAAATTACTTTTGGGGTTTGCCGGCTTTTCTTCAATGCTTAATGCATTTAATTCACCATCAAAATCAACCACGCCATATCTTTCGGGATCGCTTACGGGGTAGGCAAATATCACTGCACCATCCGGGTTGACAGACCGCTGCAATAACTTACTAAAACCACTGCCGTAAAAAATGTTATCGCCCAATACCAGTGCTACACTATCGGTGCCGATAAATTCTGCCCCGATTACAAAAGCCTGCGCCAAACCATTGGGGATTTCCTGTTTAGCATAAGCTATTTTGCACCCCCATTGCGATCCATCGCCCAATAGTCGTATAAACTGCGCCTGGTCATCGGGGGTAGTGATGATTAGTACTTCCTTTATACCAGCCAACATCAACGTGCTGAGCGGGTAATAAATCATCGGTTTATCATAGATAGGCATTAATTGTTTACTAATGCCCATGGTGATGGGATATAGCCTTGTACCAGATCCTCCTGCCAGAATAATTCCTTTCATAATTATCGCTTTTCGTATTGATTTTCGTAGTAGTGTTGGTAATTGCCACTGGTAACGTGATTGAGCCATTCTGTATTGTTGATATACCAGTCGATTGTTTTGGAAATTCCTTCTTCAAACTGAAGGGAAGGCAACCAACCCAGCTCATTCTTTAGTTTGGTGGCATCTATTGCATAGCGGAGGTCGTGACCGGCCCGGTCTTTTACATAGGTAATCAACTTTGCCGATTCGCCCTTTTCACGTCCCAGTTTTTCGTCCATTTGCTTGCAAAGCTCTTTTACCAGGTCAATATTGGTCCATTCGTTGTGGCCGCCTATATTATAGGTTTCGCCAATTTTACCGGTATGAAAAATTACATCAATGGCCGCTACATGGTCTTCTACATACAACCAGTCCCGTATATTTTCGCCCTTGCCATAAATTGGCAGCGGCTTAATATTGATGATATTATGAATACAAAGTGGTATTAATTTTTCAGGAAAATGATACGGTCCGTAATTATTACTACAGTTAGATATTTTTACCGGCATGTGGTAGGTGTGAAAAAAGGCCCTCACCAAATGATCGGAAGATGCCTTT
>JBBQTL010000037.1:0-31584 GCA_038213285.1 Chitinophagales bacterium | reverse complement strand
TGTTGTTGCCCCCAGCTCCTAAAGGGGAGTAAGGCTCTCTTTATGCTGCAAAGTATTCATCATATATGGGCAGTTTAATACAAATAAAATAGGATGACTTAACAGGGTCATCCCTTTTTATTTGCTAATGCATTTTGCTTTATAAAATGTATACTTAACAGGGTTAAAATAGTGAACGTGTAAACAGCGTAGGTTTTTACTGAAAGAGCTTTTCTGAAATTGTGACACCCTATTTTCTTTTTACCCCCGCAATAAGCGGGATGTACCACTTGATGCAAAAAGAAACAAAAAAATCAATCCGCCGAGGCGGATAAAATAAAGCCTGCCTGACTGCGTCAAGCAGACAGGGAACTCGCTGCAAGTAGCCTAGTAATTTGTAGACGATGCCTCCGCCTGCTGGCGGATTGATTTTTTAACGCCCAATGAGCTATTTTTCTAGCACTTTTTAGTTGAGGCCATCCTGACAGCATGCGAATACACAAAATATCAATTCTAAATCTACAGTTCACGGTTTTATCCCTTGCGCAGTATAAAGTATTGTTACCAAATTATTGGGGAATGGCCTCCGGAAAAATGAATTATAAACGTGGATAAGATTAAAATAGCAAATCCCTTTCTTAGCGTTTTTGCTACTTTGCATCTTTGCGTGAAATTAGCTGGTTGCTGTGTACCTCTCAAACTTCACCTTTTATTTTTTCTGCTATAATACCGGATATGCTGATAGCCCGTCGCTTTGCAAGACCGGCATTTTCTCCTTCAAACAATTCATCCACAGTTGTTGTAAATAAAAGATTCCATTGAGTAAAATGAGATTCATTCAGCGGGGTAATATGGTGCAGGTGTTGGTGCAGGTTCATTGGATTGCCTTCGTAGGTTCCGGTAAATAAAATAATATTTTCCCAAAAGTTATACATCGTTGGTAAATGAGTTGCCCAGTTTACTTTAGCCATATCATGGAAAATAAAACCAAGCTGTTCATCCGCTAATACTTTTGAATAAAAAACATTAACCATCAACTCAATATCTGTCCTGTTTTTAATATCCTTTTTCATTTTATTATTAATGAGATGATAAGGAATAATCGATTGCTTTCAGTTGTTCTTCATTGCAGGATTCTTCTATCAAGGGGAAAAGTTCACGTTCTTCTTTTCGTACATGTACTTCCAATGCTTTTCCAAGCTCATCCAGGTGCTCCGGCAAATTGGAGTGATTATTTATTGAATTGAATAACTGGTGAAGTTCCTGGTGCTCCCGAAAGATGGTTTGTACCAGTGAGTCAAGCGCTCCGCTAATTCCCGTTGCAAGTTGCAGGGCGGCTTCTTCTTCTTCAAAATGCTTTACCAGGTCAGTCTTGTAAAATTGCAATGCATATTGGGCCTTGCCTTCAGTGTCAGCAGGCAGGCTCTTATAAGCCGGTGCATTTTTTTGTAGCAACCTCGCCAGTATTAATGCGCCGTGGTGCTCTCTTGATAATTTCGCCAATGATGGATGCCTTTTCATAAATTATAAATCTTTTGTGTTGAATTTGCGTGTTGAAAACCATACTGGTAATACGATCCATAGTACCAATGCAAGTAATGAAAATATTATCCCGGTGTAAGTGCCAAAAAAATCTTTGAAAACAGCCCCGGTATAACCCATCATTGCTGAAACATCCAATTGTAATAAAATTAATATCCTGCTTAAATCGATCGGATTGAGGGCACTTATTCCAATCATCGGTTTTTCCATCGGGTAATCTGCAAACTGAAATAGCAGGAACAATACGAGCCCATCAAACAACAGGGAAAAATACAGCCAAAGCATAATGGCGGCGCCAATACCTTTTGCCTTGTCCCTTGTTTTTACCGTGGCCAGCAGTGCAATCGCTACAAAAATAATGCTGAGCAATGTGCCCACGGCAATCATTGTTAATCCAATGGTATTGGCCTGGTAAATTAAAACCGGGATACCGGCACCGATAAAAAAGGCGATAGAAAGAGAAGTAGCCAATCCTCCAAATAGACTAAGCCAAATGGTTTTTCTTTTTAGGGGCTGGCTCACCAGCAACTCTATAAACTCGGCACTATTGTACACATAAATGGTAGAAAAAATAACACTCACCAGTGGCACTACTATCAGGATTACATTTAATAAACTCAGTAAGCCTTTACTGCTGTTATCTTCCAGGCTAAATACACTAAAAGCTGCCAGGAACAAAAACAACGTATATACCAATACAATCCGGTTGCGGAGAATATCTGTTATTACGTATTTAATAATCTTTTTCATTTCATTTAATTTGTCATTACCCGGGCGATAGCCTTTGATAGTTTATCCTCTCCTGTGTCTTGTCGCAACGCTTCAATGCTTTTATGAAATACCAACTTTCCTTCCTGCATGTAAATAATCCTGGTTACCAGGTCGTCTAATTCACTTAATACGTGCGAGGTGATTAACACGAGTTTGCCTTTTTCTTTTTCCGCAATAATTTTTTCTTTTAAAAGTTCTGATGATACCGGGTCCAGGCCTGCTGTTGGTTCATCCAGTATCAATACTGCAGGGTTGAATAAAAAAGCCAGTGCGGCACTTACTTTTTGCCGGGTGCCGCCGGACAATGTCCGCATTCTTTTATTTAGCAGGGTGTGCAACGAAAAAGCTTTAACCAAATCTTCATCCAATCCGTTTTTTTTATTCCGGATATCTTTCATCATATCCAGCACCTGACCGATGGTCATATTGTCCGGGTACCTGCCTATCTGCGGCATATAGCCAATTTCGTCCCTGTATTGCCAGTGATGTAAAATATTGCTATCCTTAAATGTAATGAAGCCGCTATCCGGTACCACCATGCCCAGTATGGATTTGATTAAAGTGGTTTTGCCGCTACCATTAGGGCCGATCAGGGCAATGCATTCTCCTTTATTGCAAATGGTGGATACATCATCCAGTGCCTTTAATTTGCCAAACTTTTTTGTAACGTTACTTGCAATAATCATGTTACTTTGTTTTTAATGGCCAGGCTTATGAACTATTATTGCGCTTCATTGGCAGCCTGTGCCGATTTTATCTGCTTCCCACGCTTGCGCATTTTATTTTTGCCTGCCCTGTTAAACTTTAAACTCTGTGCGTAATAGGCTGGTCACTATTTATTGTCTGAACTATGTTTTTTTGGATTGATTTGATTGATATGAGTGCTATTAATATTTAACGGGTATAAGAAAATCAAAAAAATAAAAGTAATCATATAAATCACATGAATCACATGAATCATGGTTCAGACGACTTAACAATTAAAAAGCCCTCTTCATCAACGGTGCATTGTCCTTCAAATTTTCCGGTGTAAGGCTTGGTAATATTTTTTCTGTTTTATCCAGCAGGGTAGTGATGAAGCTCCTGAATAATATCATGGCTGGCGGGTATTTTTCTACTATCATGGAATACATACTTACCGGCCGGTAGGGGACGTCTCCAATCTTATCCTTGTTCAAATCATACCCTTCATATTTATCCCAGTAATTATTTTTAAAAGTGTTTTGTACCAGCGAACCATTGGTGCCCACATCAAACGTATTGCCGATAAAATTGTTCCGTTCCAATACAACATCCATACAACTGGCCTGTATTTTTAACGCCCATCCGTTGTTTTCAAATGTATTGTGTTTCATGTAAATCCTATTGGCACCTTCCATGAAAATTGCACTCGTATTTTTTGTAAAATGGTTGCCCTCCATATAGCCGTCGGAGATTTCTTTCAGTAGTATGCCATGCGCTGCATCGCCCCAGTTTTCCTCAAAATAATTGCTGAACATTTTTATCCTTTTGCTAAACATTACGGATACACCCGAACCATTGTTGCTAAAAATATTACTCACATAAGTATCGTCATTGCTAAACATAAAGTGCAAACCATAGCGGATATTATTGATAGCAGTATTGCGCCAGATGATGGAGTTTTTTACAAACTCAAAATAGATGCCATCACGGTGACCAGTTACCTTGTTCCCGATGATACGCATGCTATCGCTCTTCCAGCAATGAATGCCGTTGCCGCTTTGTTGTTCTTCTTTGCTGATAGCGCTTAATTGATTGTTTTCAATGGTGCAGTTGATGCCATATTGAGTATAAATACCGAAGAAAGTATCTTCTAAAATATTGTTTTTGATAATTACATTTTGGCTGTCATAAATCTTGATGCCACTCAAATCTTCCAGGCTCGAGATGCCGGAATGTACGATTCTAAAACCATCCACCACAACGCCGTTGGCCTTAATTGAAATAATCTCGTATTTTTTTTCACCATCCAGTACCGGGTAATTGATCCCTTGTAGTACAATGCTTTTTTTAATGAGGAGGTTTTTTTCTTTGTAGTGCCCTGCATCCACCAGCACCGTGTCGCCCGCTACCGCAACCGCAAGGCCCGCCGTTACAGTTTTATATAATTGGCTGGTGCCTACATGTATTTTTTTGGCGGAAGCTGCAAAACTGAAAATGAATGTCAATATAATAATACAAGGCCTCATTTCTGTACGTCCTCCCAGGATATTTTGTTGCCGTAAAATGTAGGCAGCATTTTGTCAAGACTATCCTCATGACTAAAGGCAGCTATATTTCCGTTCATGGGGCTCTTCAGGCTGGGGCTTTGTAAAAAGAATGCCTCCTCTGCTTTAATCAATTGATGTGGGCTACTGAAATCAGTGAAATAAATACCGGCAATTCCAGGTTTTTCAATTTTGTTGGAATTTAAAAATTCCATCACACAATGCTTATCATCAAACTTATACACTTTACTCTTTTTAGTAACTATTTCGGCGCCAAACCTGTTGTCACTGATCGTCATTTTGCAATAATCGCAATTATCCTGTCCAATGCGGATGGGTTGTGAATCGGTATTGCAGCTACTAACGGAGAAGGTAATCATTGCTAACAATATGGAGGGTAATGGTTTTAGTTGAACATTAAGTTTTCGGGCCTTTCTCCATTCAATGATTACGCAGGCAGATAAAATAATGCCCACTGCAACAAAGATCCATCCGCCGATATCGGGCATCGAATAGGCGCCAAAATTGAGGAGTTGTTTAAAGCCAATTAAAGGCGGCTGGTAAGCCATGCCGGGTACAATAATGGCTGCATCCGGGTTCAAATTATGGCCATAATCATACTCCCATCTCCAAAAATCAACCATTGCCAAAATGCCAAATGCCACAAAGAGCAGCCACACTATATTCATCCATTTTCTTTTAGCAACAACCGCTGCGATTGCAAAAAGCAGCGCAAAAAAGATAATGATACCGGGCAATAGTTTAAACTCTGCAAAATCATCCGAATGCAGTGTTTTCATTCCGATGTAGTGATTGAGCCCGTTAATAATATCAACATTACCTGCCAGTTTATTGGCATAAATTAATAGCCTCAATCCTTCGGGGTATTGCGGTGCCTGTAAATCTATCCGCCAGATAGGGGTAAATAAAACAGCCACTAATCCAAGAGCGCAAATAAAAAGGGAGATCCTGGTGACGGTTGTAATCTTGTTATTTTTCATACAAAAAAATTGAAATAAAAAAAGAGAGGCAGTTAAGAATTCTGGTTCATGTTTGATGGTTGTTAGCCGGGCCCGGTTTTGGATCCATTAATCATCAACTATTACCCATGAACCTGTAACACCTCTCTTTTTCCTGAATATTATTTTGCAGCAGTTACCTTGCTTTTGGCAGTAGTATCCGTTTTTGGCATATTGGTGCCGGTACTAAAACTGAGGGGCACATTGCTGCCAGCCGGCGACACTCTTACATAGCCAGACATTTCCTGGTGTAAAGCGCTACAGAAATCGGTACAATACATCGGGAACATACCTACCTTGTCCGGAACCCATTTTAAAGTGGTGGTTTCACCGGGCATCACCAATAGCTCGGCATTTAATGCACCCTTTATTGCAAAGCCATGCGGCACATCCCAATCCTGTTCCAAATTGGTTGTATGAAAATATACTTCATCCCCCATTTTGACGCCTTCGATATTGTCTGGTGTAAGATGTGAGCGGATCAATGTTAAGTACACATGTACTTTATTTCCTTCCCTTACCACTTTCGCCTGCCCTTCGCCCTTGGCTACATAGGGGTGCTCATTGGCTTCAATCTTAAAGAATTTAACTGACTTATCCCGTAAAGTAGCTGCCGCAACTGCCTGTGCGTAGTGGGGCTCGCCAATGGTGGGATAGTCGAGTATCAACTGCATCTTATCTCCGCTGATATCATACAACTGGGCACTCTGCGATAGCTCGGGCCCGGTTGGTAAAAAACGGTCCTTGGTGATTTTATTATAGGCAATCAAATATTTGCCAGTCGGTTTTTTTGAATCGCCACCGGGTATCATCAAGTGTCCCACAGAATAATAAGTAGGCACCCTGTCTAATACTTTTAAATCTTTAATATTCCATTTTACCACTTCACTGGAAACAAACATGGAAGTATAAGCGTTGCCCTTGTCATCAAACTCTGTGTGTAAAGGGCCAAGGCCCGGCTTCTTAACTTCGCCATGTAAGGCAGCTTCATATTTAATTACAGGGATACCTTCATACTCTCCTTCAAAAGCCTTGTCAGCAATTGCTTTCTGTATTTTATCAAAGCTGAATACGGGTATCAGTGCGGCCAATTTCCCACTGCCTACAATGTATTCGCCCGATGGATCAACATCGCAACCATGCGGAGATTTAGGACAAGGGATCATGTAAACCAATTCAGGGAAATCTTTTACATCTATTACGGTTACTTCTGTTTTAATGGTTGAAACAGCGGTATGTGTTTTTTCATCGAAACGATTGCTGGCATATTTTACCGCTTGTTTGCGACCTTTTCCAGCTTTAATTAATTCTTCCGCCTTCTTCCAGTTTACCGCCATAATAAAATCTTTATCCCGCTTGGATGCATTTACTTCCAGTAAAGTATTGGCCTGTTCTGTATTATAGCAACTAAAGAAAAACCATCCGTGCGATTTACCTTTTCCGGCATGACTTAAATCGAAGTTTACACCAGGGCATTGCAGCTGGAAAGCGATGTCCATATTGCCATTGGTTTTATCCACACTGATAAAGCTGATGGTTCCTTTAAAATTCTGTTTGTAGGTATTAATGGGCACATCGCCATTTTTATCATCCGGTGGTACACTAAACCTGGTACCTGCAATCACGTATTCTGTATTTTCTGTAAGAAAAGGAGAGGAGTGGTTTCCTCCGCTGTTAGGCAGTTCCAGTATTTCTGTTGTACGGAAAGTGGAAAGGTCGATACGGGCCACACGGGGTGTATTGTTACCGTTGCCAAAAACCCAGCGGCCATCAATTTCGCCGTTCGTTTGAGATAAAGCCACATGGTGCAGATCATCCCATGGCACCTGTCCGTGTGAAGTATTTAACATGGGTTTTGTTTCTTCACTATAACCCCATCCTTTTTCGGGATCAACCGAAAAAACAGGAATTACCCGGAGCAATCTCCCGCTCGGTATTCCATAAACAGCCAGTTGACCGCTAAATCCTCCTGAAACAAAATTGTAGTATTCATCGTATTTGCCGGGGGCAACATAAGTTTTGGAAGCAGCATCGCCACTAACAGCGGATCCAACATTTTTGGGTTTACATGCATCCATGCTAAATAATAATGCCAGGGCAGCAAGGCCCAGCACATTGTGTTTTATTGATTTCATTATTGGTAGATTTAATTGAGAATTAGTTAGGATAGAGGTTTGTTTCCCTCGTAGAATAAAAGCCATAAAATACCTGATAAGCGTAGTCAACCGCTTTTAATAATTTATATAAAAGAAAAATTGTTTCCTGGCATCTCCTGAGACTATTTTACGCCATCATTTTTGCGCATAAATTCAAGGAGATTCCTGGCATCATCATCGCTTACGCTTTGGTTGGGCATCCGAACCAGGCATATTTCAAGTTGTGCCTGCACTTTGGGATCCTTATCAATCATGATATCTGTATTAGTAATGAAATTCATGATCCACTCAGGTGCATGGCGTGAGGTAACTCCTGTCCATCCCGGGCCAACTAGTTTTTCATCGGTCAATTTGTGACATGAACCACATTTTACATCGTACACTTTTTTTCCTCCTTCTGCTTTGGCGGCATCCAACGAAGTACCCAGGTCAACTTTAGTGAATTTACCTTCACCGCGGTGTGGGTCGTAAGCAGGTTTATCCCCGGCTTCTGAATTTGCGGGTGTAGTGGCATTGTCTGCGGTACCGGCAGTGCTTTCGGAGCTTTTATTATCGCCACAGGATGCCATGAAAGCCATTACCAGGCTAAGTACAAAAATTTTTTTCATATCGTTTTTAATTTTAAAAAATGAAAACTTGTATGCAAGATTAGCTTAGGATAAAACGAGTTTTTATGCGCTTAATCATAATTGGGGGGAAAAGAATAAAATTTATCTGTGAAAAAGGTATGACCTTTACTTTATATCGGCGAGATCAAATCCCAAAAAGCGTTTACTTGTCATGAGGCATCGATAGCTAAAAGCTAATTTCCCGTAGAGTTTAATTACATGATTACAATCATATAATTGTTCCACCCTCAGCATATTCGAAAATACCTACCGGTTCTATTTTTGGACATTCATTTTTCAACATTCAATTAACAAAAATGATTGATATTGATCTATTACTGGCATGGGGCGCTGCCTATAAAAAAGTCAGTGCCGGGGAAACGATTTTTCAGGAAGGGCAGGCCTGTTCGTTTTATTACCAGCTTGTATCCGGGCAGGTGAAATGGGTTAATATTGATGATGGCGGAAAGGAATGTATTCACTCTATTGTAGAAACCGGTGAATCGTTTGGAGAAATGCCAATATTTGATGATGAGGCTTATGCAGCCACCGCAATAGCAGTGGATGACTGTCTTGTTATCCGGCTGCACAAACCGGTTTTTTTAAAATTAATTGCAGAAAACTCCGATATTCATTTTGCATTCACCCGGCTACTCGCTAAAAGGGTACGATTTAAATTCGCCATCATTAAATCGTTGGCTGCACATTGTCCTGAAAATATCATTGCTACGCTAATCAACAATCTTAAAATTGAAAAGAAAAGTTTTTGCGGAACTTGCTGTCAACTAAAACTCACCAGACAGCAAATCGCAGATATGACGGGATTAAGGGTGGAAACAGTAATCAGAACCATGCGCAATATGCACGCTAAAGGGGAACTGGTAATTGAAAAAGGAAAAGTGTATTGCAGGGATATGATTGAAGTCACAATGAATTGATTTTTTTTTATATTATTTTGGAAAAAAATCATGCCCGTCTTCTTACGAAAGTGGCTTACTATTTCCTTTTTTAATTTATTATTGGTTGCAAGCCTTGGAGTTATCCTGCGGTATAAAATTGAATTTTATCTTCCGTTTATTGAACAGAAGAATGTATTGCATAGCCATTCCCACTTTGCTTTTGCCGGCTGGATTACACAAACGCTGATGGTATTGCTAGTGTACCATCTTAGCACGCAGTCAGGGGAGCAGATTGTAAAAAAGTATCGGTGGTTATTGATTGCTAACCTCGTTACCGCCTACGGCATGCTGGTTAGTTTTATCCTGCAGGGCTACGGTTTTTTATCCATCAGCTTTTCTACACTATCTATTTTTGTTTCCTACTTTTTTGCAGTTTATTATTGGAAGGACCTCGTTCGGTTGAGGGAAAGAAAGGTAAGTCATTCCTGGATAAAAGCGGCGCTGGTATTTAGTGTTATATCATCTGTGGGGGCTTTTGGCCTTGCTTATATGATGGCCAATAAAATAATGCACCAGAACTGGTACCTCGCTGCTATCTATTTCTTTTTGCATTTTCAGTATAATGGCTGGTTCTTTTTTGCGGGTATGGGACTATTGACAGCTAAATTGGAGATAATAACGGGAGCAGTTAAAAACCTTAAAATCGTATACCTGCTTTTTTGTTTTGCATGTGTGCCCGCTTATTTTTTATCAGCATTATGGCTTCCCATTCCACAGGCCATATATTATCTCATCATAGCAGCAGTGGCGGCACAATTGGCCGGTTGGGTAATGATGGTTAGGATATTTATAAAAAACAAGGTTTTTATAAGCCGGGAGTTTTCAAAGTATGGCAAAGTACTGTTGATGCTTGCTGCAGTTGCTTTTTCATTGAAATTGATGTTGCAATCCGGCTCAATTCATCCAGCGCTTAGCCAGTTGTCTTATGGGTTCAGGCCAATTGTTATCGGGTATCTTCACCTGGTTTTGTTGGCAGTTACCAGTATTTTCATTATCGGTTATATTGTTTCATTTCAATTAGTGCCGGTTACAAGGAGGTTAATAACGGGCGTTTTCATTTTTGTAGCAGGCATCATCATAAACGAATTATTGTTGATGATCCAGGGTGTAGCAGCATTAAGTTATAAAAGCATTCCCTACATAAATATATTACTCCTCTTTGCCGCATTAATTTTATTCTCCGGTATTTGTTTCATGTTTATAAGCCAGGCATATCAATCATCGGATGAAAAGAGTGTTCATTCCTAACCTTTGACTATGACTTTTAGTTTTGAAATACACCGTTTTTCAAATCATTCTTTCTCAACTTTCAATATTTATTGAAAATACTGTATATTTGCGTTCTCAAATTAAATACAATGAAATTAATCATTATTGGCGGCGGTTTCGGTGGACTGAGACTGGCACGTAAACTAAGTAATAAACCGGGTTTTGAAATTACTTTATTAGACAGGTTTAACTATCACCAGTTTCAGCCCTTGTTTTACCAGGTGGCAACGGCCGGACTGGATGCCAGCAATATTTCCTTTCCGCTCCGAAAGGTTTTTCAGAAAAGTAAAAATATCCGTTTCCGGATGGCGGAAGTGCAGCAAATCGTTTCAGAACAAAATAAGGTGATTACGGATATTGGAGATTTTGAATATGATGCATTGGTAATTGCAACAGGGGCGGATACCAATTTTTTTGGTAATCAAAACCTTGTGGACCATGCATTCCCTATGAAAAGTACGGTGGAGGCCGTGCAGTTAAGACATCGCCTGTTGCATAATTTTGAAGATGCGCTGAATGCAAAAAATGAAGAAGATTTACTCAGGTTAATGACGATTGTAGTGGTAGGCGGCGGCCCTACGGGGGTAGAGTTAAGCGGTGCCATTGCGGATATGAAACGTTTCCAGTTACCCAAAGATTATCCGGAACTGGATTTTAAAAAAATGAAAATCTATTTACTGGAAGGGTCTGGTAAAACGCTGGGAACGATGAGTGAAAAGTCTTCAGATGAATCTTGCCGCTATTTGAAAAAACTAGGGGTAACTGTAAAAACAAATACAATATTGAAAGATTTTGACGGGCAAAAAGCGTTCCTTCAAAATGGAGAAACAATCAACACATCGCTGGTTATCTGGGCGGCCGGTATTAAAGGAAATGTACCTGAAGGAATTGACCAGGAACTGATTGCAAGAGGTAACCGGATTAAAGTAAACAGGCATTGCCAGGTGAATGGCTTTACAAATATTTATGCTATTGGAGATGTTGCTTATATGGAAGAACCAACCATGCCAAACGGCCATCCACAGGTGGCACCAGTTGCAATGCAACAGGCTGATATGCTGGCGAATAATTTACATCGTGTGGAAATGAAAAGCGGCAAAGATCATTTGGAAGAATTTGTTTACAAGGATGGTGGAAGTATGGCTACTGTAGGACGTAACCTTGCGGTGGTGGATATGCCAAAACCCAAGTTGCACTTCGGAGGTTTTTTTGCCTGGATGATTTGGATGGGACTGCATTTGATGTTGATATTGGGCGTAAAGAACCGGTTCTTTGTTTTCACCAACTGGTTGTATAATTATTTTACGTACGATCAGAACCTGCGATTGATCTTTAAGGTGTTTTACCGGGAGCAACAACCAATCGTTCCAAAGACCCAGGCCATCAAAGTATAATTCGTTTAATCACTAATCCGTTTATTAAAGATGCCATCTGAATTTTTAACAGCCGAATGGAAGGACCTGATCATGGCAAACTATGTAATTGATCCGGCTGTTTTGTTGCCTTACCTACCCAACAAAACGGAGTTGGATGTTTATCATGGTAAGGTATATGTAAGCCTGATTGGTTTTATGTTTGCCAATACCCGCCTGCTGGGGTTTAAAATTCCTTTCCACGTAAATTTCGAAGAGGTTAACCTGCGTTTTTACGTGAGGTATAACGACGAGGGTGTTTGGAAAAGAGGCGCTGTATTTATAAAAGAAATTGTACCCAAACCTGCTATCAGTTTTATAGCCAATACACTGTACAATGAAAAGTACAGTACCCTTCGGATGAAGCATTTTTTTAACGAAACGGCTGATGAAATCAAATTGGGATATCATTGGAAACACCAGGGGAAATGGAACCGGATTGAAGCTATTACCGAAAAAGGAACAGTGCCAATGCAGCCCGGCAGTGAGGAAGAATTTATCGCCGAGCATTATTGGGGTTACTCAAAATACAATGCTACTACCACATTTGAATATGGTGTGCAACATCCGCGGTGGCAGCTATATCCCCTGAAAAATTATGTCATTGACTGTGATTTTACCGCGTTGTATGGTGAGCGGTTTTCCATGTTGCAAACAGCAGTTCCCCATTCCGTTTTTGTTGCAAAGGGATCAGCTATCAGTATACTTCACAAAAGGAATTTATGATTGATCAAATGTTTTTAATACCTGTTTTGCCCTGCTTGTAAATGCGGCAGTTTGATTGGGTAATTGTTCTTCAATCAGCAATTTTATTTCAGGCAAAATATCCGGGTAAGTTAGTGCCAGTTTTCCCAAAACGGTTAACGAGAATGCTTTAATGGCAACTGGCTCGATTGGAGATTCCAGGTATTGAAAACAAATATTCATTACTTCGCCATGGTATTTTTTTGGGATTTCAATTTCCTGTAAAATACGAATGGTATTTCTTTTAACGGCAGCGTGGATGCCGGGCTTGTGTAGATTCTTTATCAATTCGCCCATTCTTTTCTTTATCCATTCAGGATGCGTCGATACGCAATAACTCAAAGGCCATCCGGCTCTTTGTGTTACCCGGTATTCGTCCTGTAAAAAAAGATGGAGCAATTCATCAAATCGCTTTTGATCATTACTAATCCATGCAATGATTTTATTGCATTGGGTTTTGGAGTGCTCTTTTAAAATTTCTTCCCGGAGGTTGAATAAGGGATTGCTCATAAGATTCAATAATTCAGATTAATAACTTACCAGGCCTCACGGGTTAGACCTCACAGGTTTTTAAAACCTGTGAGGTCTCTTGAAAATTTCAAGCCTTCTTCGCGAAGGTTGAATACGCAAATGGTCATCTTTGCAAAAATTTAATTGAAAACATTCCTTCAGAAAAAGAATGCCTCTTATTCTTGTGAAACCTGTAGATTGAGTAAATCAATTATTTTCATCACTTCATTTGCATCCGTTAAAACAGCACCTAAATTTTCGTTCATTGCAGGATTTATAAAACTCATTTTACTGTCCGTCAAAATTCTTGCAGAAGTATGAAATTCGGTTGCTCCTGTTTGCTCAGCAAGGGCAATAATATTATGTGAACGTACGCCGCTACCCGGCATAATAATGATTCTTTCATCTGCCTGCTGAATTAAGGCATGGATCAGTTCAGCACCTTCCAAAGCGTATGGCTTTTGTCCGCTGGTGAGTATCCGTGCGCACCCTGTTTCAATGATGTCTTCCAATGCTTTAAACGGATCATCGGTTCTGTCGAATGCACGATGAAAGGTAACTTCCAAAGGATATGCAATATCAACCAATTGCTGGCACCTTATTTTATCAACTGTTCCATCTGCCTTTAGTAAACCAATTACAACCCCGTTACATTCCAGCTCCCTGCACAATTGTACATCGGTTTTCATTATTTCAAATTCCAGGTCACTATACAGAAAATCTCCCCCTCTTGGCCGGATGATAGGATAGAGATCAATAGCAAGCAATTCTCTTGCTGCTTTTATAAAACCATACGATGGAGTAGTACCGCCATCAAATGGGTTATCGCACAACTCTATCCGGTGTGCCCCCGAAGATTGTGCAATAACGCAACTTTCAATATTAAAACCAATTACTTCGAGCTGGAATGTCATGATGAGAGATGGGTTGAAGGTTGAAGGTTGAAGGTTGATGGTTGAAGGTTGATGGTTGAAGGTTGAAGGTTGAAGGTTGATGGTTAAAGGTTGATGGTAATGAATAATTAGTAATGAGGGACGAATGATGAGTAGAGATGCAATAGGAGTAAGGGAAATGGTATCACCAATTAACACCACTAACCATCAACTATCAACAACCATCAACTATCAATTTTCAACCCTCAACTTCCACCAGGTATTTCGATTGATGTATCTTATTTTCATTGTTACTTTTAACCGAAAATACAAAACCTTTCTGTATGGCATAAGCGCCATATTCTCCCTTTTTATTGATGGCTAAAAAACCTACCTGCAACGTCTTTGCTTTTGCAGGATCCCGTTTAACGATCCGTTCCACCGCTTTTTTACAAGCCATTTCAGGGCTATTACCCTGCCGCATATATTCTACCACCAGGTGGGTGCCACAAATGCGGATCACCTCTTCTCCTACGCCGCTGCTGGTGGCTGCACCTACTTCGTTATCTACAAATAAACCTGCTCCAATTCCCGCAGAATCACCCACACGGCCATGTAGCTTAAATGCCATTCCACTGGTAGTAACGCCGCCGGACAAATTGCCTTTTACATCTATCGCCAGTAGCCCCATGGTATCGTGATTGAATGTGCCATCGGGGAAAAAATTGGGTGCAAAAGGCCCGTTTGTTTTCTTATTTTCTATATTGATGATTGGTTTATATGCTGAATTTATTAACCAGTCTTTATATGCTTTTTCCGCATTTTCAGAAAGTTTGGCCGTTTCTTTTGGGAAGCCATTCTCAATGGCAAACTGTTGGGCGCCATTACCTACCAACAGAACATGCGGTGTGTTTTCCATTACTTTTCTTGCTACTGATATAGGATGTTTTATCTGCTCCAATCCCGCTACTGCGCCACAGTTGGAATGTTCGTCCATAATACAGGCGTCTAAGGTAACCATTCCATCACGGTCAGGGTAACCGGCCAATCCTACACAACAATCAATGGTATCTTCCATGTGACGGCCACCTGCTTCTATCGCATCAATAGCCCTTCCATTGGCGGATAATATTTTCCACGCCGCTGCATTTACCGGCATGCCCGAATCCCAGGTAGAAATTACAATGGGCAATGTGGGTATATTCAAATCAGTTGCTAAACTTTTTTTTGTTGCAATTAAAGGCGCTGATAGTGCGGAGAGTTGTAAAAATTTTCTCCTGTCGATTTTACCTGGCATGATAGGGAATTGAATGGGTTTAAGGTTCAATGTTGATCCGATAGTTATCGGATGGTGAATGGTGATCCGATAACTATCGGATCTCCATTGCCCACCTAATGATGCATGGATAATTTTTTTATCAAGTCTCCACTGATTGTATCAGCGTACAATCCATAGGCACTGGTCATACTGCCTTTTATGGTGCCATCTTTTGATTCAATGGCATACACAATATCCTCGTCATCGGGATTGGTATTACCTTCAAAGCGGTAGACTTCCATTATTTCAAATTCATTGGGATTCAGGCAAAGGCCATTCTCATTACAGATAATTTTATCAAAGGCAATATTAAAATCGAGTGTGTACCCTTTGGCTTTTAAACCGGTTAAGGCGCCCACTACTGTTTCGTAATTTTCCATATAAAAATGTTTTGATAAAGTTAGCGATTATGTTTTAAGCTTCATTTCGCAACGGTACTGATTATAAAAATTGCTGTATTGGTTAATTTATTCCGAAATTGGTTTTGACCGGGGTTATGTCATTGTGCGGTTTTATAAAGAGACATAAGGCTTTGCCCCATGCTGAGATATTGCCGCCCTTTCATGGCTTTTATATTTTGTACAAATATCCCTGTATTCTATATAAAAAATCAGCGAAAAAAGTAAGCTGATTGAGGAACTCTCCGCCGCGGCGGAGGCGGGGTAAATGATTCTGTTCGAATCCCTCCCGTCACGGCCGGGCAGGGGCTACCTGTATTTCATACCCGCCAAGTAAACCGCCACTCCCAGCGCTACCCCTGCCGTAATCAAAAAAGTAGCCATAGCGCCAAAATTATACCATAACAATCCCGCTAAACTACTGGCTATAAAAGCAGCGATACTTTGCAGGCCGCTGTAAGTACCAATGGCAGTGGCGGTATCCCGTTTATCCACCAGGTTAGTGATCCATGCCTTTGAAATGCTTTCGGTAGCAGCAGCATACACCGCGTACAAAGCGAAAAATAAATAGTAAAAAAAGTAAGCCTGGATTATGGCGAAGCCGGTATAAACGATGGCAAAGAGGACAAGCCCGGATACCAGTACTTTTTTTAGCCCGATTTTATCAGCAATGATTCCAATTGGAAACGCCACTATCGCATACACCAGGTTGTAAAAAATATACACGCCAATTACCTCCGTGTCACTTAAACCGCTTTGTTTTGCTTTTAATAATAAAAAAATATCCGAACTATTAAATAATGCGAAAACCAATAACCCGGTTACCAATTTTTTATAGGAGGGGGGGCTTACTTTCCAATAGGTAGCGACTGCTGAAAACGGGTTGATGGATCGGGGAGAAATCCTTGTTTCACTTTGTCGGATTTTCTGGGTTGTTGATAAATCCCCTTTGTTTTTTTCTTTGATAAGAAAGGTAGATAAAACCGCCAGTAACCCCGGGATAAATGCAATCAGAAAGAGCGTAGTATAATCAGTTGGGTTAAAATATAGATACAAGAGCGCAATGCCGGGGCCAATTACAGCCCCCATGGTATCCATGCTTCTATGAAAACCAAACACCCTGCCCTTTGTGGCTTTAGTAGATTCATCGCTTAACATCGCATCCCTCGCACCGGTGCGAATCCCCTTGCCCATCCGGTCAATAGTACGGCTAAGGAAAATCCAAAGCGGAAAAATAAAAGCCGCCATCATTGGTTTGCTGATTGCGCTAAGGGCATACCCAAACCGTACAAAGGGTAACCGTTTCCCGCTGATATCGCTTAGTTTGCCAAAATAGCTTTTGCTAATTCCGGCCACAGCTTCAGCCACTCCCTCTAAAATGCCAATCAATATTACAGAAAAACCAATGTGGTTTAAAAATACAGGCATCACAGGGTAAAGCATTTCGCTGGCGGTATCGGTAAAAAGACTAACCAGCGATAATACCCAAATCGTTTTGTTAATTATCCGGTTTGGAGAATTGGTGAGTGTTTGCAATGAGGTGGTTTTTCCCGAATGTAGCAATAAGTTGGTACATTGCACTGGCATTTATCACTTTGGGGTGCGTTTCAAATTGTCGCAGCGCCAAAGTGGTTGGTGAGGACACCAACCACGGCCCAGCCTCGGTCGGTGTCCTTTAGACCGAAAACAGGAGCGACAATTTGAAATACATCCACACTTTGATGGTACCTGCTGCAAGGGCAGAACAGGTTCAGGGGCCAACTGAAAAATCTTCGCTATTAAAAGCCAGCGCTAAATTTGCAGTTAACAGAAAGGTTTATCGTAAGAATAAAAGAGTAAAATTTTATTTTGAATGCTGTTCCAATGAGGTTCCATAAGGAGGCGATTTCCGGCTTGATTTAAATGAGGAGAAAATTGGCGATTATGTTTATTGCCAATTGAAGTTTTAATATTCAATGCAATTGCTCCAAAATGGAAGGTAGTAGGTAGATTTCCGTTGAGGGCGTGACGAAAATAAATTAAGAAGTAAGATTTGATACCATATAGAAAATGAATAAAAATAATTATGAGTAAAGACAGAAAAGAAAATGTAAAAAAGGCTTCAATATCACAAACCGTAAAAGGTAAATTGGATATCAGCAGGAGTGGAATGGGTTATGTGATAGTAGAAGGGATGGAGCAAGACATCGTGGTAAGGCCCAATGATTTTAACCATGCGTTTCATGGGGATACAGTAAGGGTTCAGATTAGTAAAGACAGTGGAAGAGGCAGGCGTACAGAAGGCAAAGTGATAGATGTGGCGGAACGCCTGCGAACCACTTTTATTGGAAATCTTGAGTTAAATAAGAATGTGGCTTTTTTTGTAGCAGCGTCAGAAAAACCGATCCCTGATTTTTATATTCCGGTTGAAAAATTAAATGGTGCGGTAAATGGCGATAGGGTAGTTGCCCGCATGGTAAAATGGAATAAGACAGACCGGAAGCCGGAAGGAGAAATTGTGAGCATATTAAAAGCGGAAGATATAAATGATGCGGCTATGAAGGAAATACTGATTGAGTCAGGATTTCCGCTTTCCTTTGATCAATTGGTATTGGATGAAGCAATGAAATTATCAGATACGATTACCAGGGAAGAACTGAAGAAAAGAAAGGATTATAGGGATATCCTCACGTTTACAATAGATCCGGTGGATGCAAAAGATTTTGATGACGCCCTATCTATCCGGAATTTAGACAATGGTAATTATGAGATAGGGGTACATATTGCAGATGTAAGCCATTTTGTAAGGCCGGATAGCATCTTAGATAAAGCTGCTTACGAACGAGCCACCAGCGTTTATTTGCCGGATAGGGTAAATCCCATGTTGCCGGAAAAAATCAGCAATGAATTGTGCTCCCTCCGGCCAAATGAAGATAAGTATACCTTTTCAGTGATTTTCCAGATTACCAACCGGGGCGAAATAAAACATAAATGGATCGGCAGAACCATCATCCATAGCAATCACCGGTTTACTTATGAAGATGCACAACAAATAATTGAAACGGGGGAAGGCCCGCATGATAAGGCAATTTTATTATTTAACAAACTGGCAAAGCATTTCAGGCAAGAAAGGTTTGATAACGGAGCGATCAATTTTTCTTCGCAGGAAGTACGTTTTACACTGGATGAAAATGGTAAGCCGATTGGCATTGTAATAAAGGAAAGTAAGGATGCGCACAAGCTGGTAGAAGAATTTATGTTGCTTGCCAACAGAACCATTGCGGAGTACGTTTCCAGGATAAAGAGCAATAAGGAACCGGTTCCCTTTCCCTACCGTATACATGCCACCCCGGATGATGAAAAATTAAAACCCTTTGCGGCATTCGCCAAAAAATTCGGGTACACATTTGATATACATGATGAAGCTGCCGTTGCGCAATCTTTTAATAATTTATTGAAAGATGTGAGCGGTAAACCTGAGCAGCATGTGCTGGAACAGTTGGGCATTCGTACCATGGCAAAAGCCATCTACACCTCAAAAAATATTGGCCATTATGGGTTGGGCTTTGAGCATTATTGTCATTTTACCTCACCCATACGCCGTTACCCCGATGTGATGGTACACCGGATATTGCAGGAATGCCTGGATAAGGAACTTAAGATTGACAAGAAGATGGAAGAGAAATGCAAGCATTGCAGCGATAAGGAACGCAAGGCGATGGAAGCAGAAAGAGCGGGCAATAAATACAAACAGGTAGAGTTTATGCGGGATTACCTGGGTGAGGAGTTTGATGGAATCATCAGCGGTGTAGCCGGCTTTGGATTTTTTGTGGAAACTGTTTTGCATAAATGCGAAGGCATGGTAACTGTGCGGGACCTAAGTGAATTTGATGAATTTAAATTAGACGAGGCGGACTATGCATTAGTAGGTGTTCGTACCGGAAAAAAATTCAGGATGGGAGATGCTGTAAAAATAAAAGTGGTAGCCGCCAATCTCGAAAAACGGCAGTTGGATTATCATTGGGTACAGGAGGAAGGGAAGCCGGAATTAAATAGTACAAAATCAAAATCGGTTACAAAAAAGAAAAAATAATTATCAATCGCAGCCGCGGCGCTTTTACACCAGTTTCGTGATGCTGCAATTTAGCAGTTTACATTATGCACTCCTTTTTAGAGTTGTCAAAAATATTTGAAGAAAAATTTAATACCCGGCATTTCCCTGCACATACACCCATGTTATACGATGCGGCCCAATACATATTGCAATTAGGCGGCAAAAGAATCAGGCCGGTTTCTGTGTTAATGGGCAACGAATTATTTGATGAAATTAATCCGGATGCGTACGAAGTGGCCACTGCCATTGAACTGTTTCATAATTTTAGTTTGATACACGATGATATCATGGATAAGGCACCCTTGCGAAGGGGAATGGAAACCGTTCATACCAGGTTCGGCGAATCAACCGCCTTGCTTGCAGGGGATGTAATGCTGGTGCAATCTTATGATTACCTGAATAAGATAAAGCGGGATTATTTGCAACGGATTATACACCTGTTTAATGAAACAGCAAAAGCAGTTTGCGAAGGCCAGCAACTGGATATGGATTTTGAAAAGCGTGCGTCCGTTAGTTTTGATGAATATGTAAACATGATCAGTTTAAAAACCTCGGTATTGCTGGCAGCCAGTTTACAATTGGGTGCCATATTGGGTGGTGCAGGAAAGGGTAACCAGCAACACTTATACGGGTTTGGAAAAAACCTGGGCATCGCTTTCCAGGTGCAGGATGATTACCTGGATGCTTTTGGTGATCCGGAAAAATTTGGCAAACAGGTGGGCGGCGATATCATTGCCAATAAGAAAACCTTCCTGATGATCCATGCTATGGAAGTGGCATCCACTGTTCAACAAAAAGAGCTGGAAGCGTTGCAGAATGATGCAGCAATTGATAAGGTGGAAAAGGTAGATAAGGTATTAACCATTTTTAAAGATTGTAAGGTAGATGAATGGGCGAAGGAGCTGAAAGAGAAATATCTACAAACCGCCATGCAACAACTGGAAGATGTAGCGGTGCTATCTGTTAGAAAAAAGCCATTAACTGAACTGGCGGAGTACCTGATAAAAAGAGAATCCTGAGTGTGAAAATTCTTTCTGTAAATGAACCCATCAATGTTTTTTATTGAACCAGCTTCAAAACTATGATTAGGCTTCATTGGCGTCGCACCAGTCAACAGTGAATATCTATTTTACAATCCCCAATATACCAGGATAAAATTTTACAATGTGTTGTTTACATCCCCGGCAATATAATCGTAAAACAACTTACTTTATCCACTTCACTTTCTATTAGCAGCCGCCCAATAATTTTTTGTAGTAATTCTTTCACTAAAAAAATACCCAGTCCGCTACCGTTCTCGTTATTGGTGCGCCTGGTGTTATCCTTTTGGCTTTCGGATAATTGTTGCAACTGTTAGGGTCTCATGCCAATGCCTTCATCTTTTATTGATACCAGGATATGTTGACCCTTCTTTTAATCTTTGTTTCAATGGAAGTATCTGCCGGACTCTATTTAATGAATTGGTCAGCAAATTGCGTAATGCGATTGTTACAATCGTTTGATCACCCCTGATTAAACACTACGCATTGAGTTAAAGGTTTTACATAAAAAAAGCGAAACCTGTTATGGGTTTCGCCTTTTTTAATTTAAGATGAATTGATCTTATTGCCTTTCTGCAAACTCTTTCCGGATGATATTGAGTGCCCCTCCTGCCTTAAACCATTCAATCTGCTGTTCGTTGTATGTATGGTTTACCTGGATGGTTTCATGGCTACCATCTGCATGGTTCAGCACCAGTTGCAAAGAAGTATTCGGTGAAAATGCCATCAACCCTTCAATGTCAATGGTATCATCTTCCAGTATTTTATCGTAATCTACTTTATTGGCAAAGGTCAGTCCAAGCATTCCCTGCTTTTTTAAATTGGTTTCATGTATTCGGGCAAATGACTTTACCAGTACCGCACGAACTCCCAGGTGACGGGGCTCCATGGCAGCATGTTCCCTGGATGAACCTTCGCCATAGTTTTCATCACCTACTACGATGGTGCCTATGCCGGCAGCTTTATAGGCTCTTTGCGTTTTTGGTACTGCGCCATATTCGCCTGTTAGCTGGTTTTTTACCAGGTCGGTTTTTTCATTAAAGAAATTCAGTGCGCCAATCAGCATATTGTTGCTGATATTATCAAGGTGTCCCCTAAACTTTAGCCATGGCCCCGCCATACTAATATGATCTGTTGTACATTTTCCCTTTGCCTTGATCAATAATTTTAAGCCCTTTAAATCAGTTCCTTCCCAGGCCGCAAAAGGATCCAGTAATTGTAGCCTTTTGCTTTCCGGCGAAACCAATACCTGTACGCCGCTTCCATCCTCGGCAGGGGCCTGGTAACCGGCATCTTCCACTTCAAAGCCTCTGATAGGCAATTCAAAACCGGTAGGAGCATCCAGCATTACCTGTTCACCTTTATCATTGGTGAGTGTATCTGTTAGCGGGTTAAAGGAAAGGTCACCCGCAATGGCCATGGCGGTAACTATTTCCGGGCTACCCACAAAGGCAAATGTATTGGGGTTGCCATCGGCTCTTTTGGCAAAGTTTCTGTTGAACGAATGTACGATGGTGTTCTTTTCTGCTTTTTCTGCTCCAACCCTTGCCCACATTCCAATACAAGGGCCACAGGCATTTGCAAAAACAGTAGCGCCAATTTTATCAAATACGCTTAAGAATCCATCTCTTTCAATGGTATAACGAACCTGCTCGCTACCAGGAGTGATGGTAAATTCAGACTGTAGCTTCAAGCCTTTGTCAGTTACCTGCTGGGCCAGGCTTACCGACCTGCTGATATCTTCATAAGAGGAATTGGTACAGCTTCCGATTAAACCCACCTCAATTTTGGTAGGCCAGCCATTGGCGGCGGCTGCAGCTTTCATTTGCGATATCGGTGTAGCTAAATCGGGCGTGAACGGCCCGTTTAGATGCGGTTCCAATACATTCAGGTCTATTTCTATCACCTGGTCAAAATATAATTCGGGGTTGGCATACACTTCCGCATCGCCGGTTAAATGTGCGGCAATCGCATCAGCAGCGGTTGCGATCTCTTCACGACCGGTCGCTTTTAAATAACGGCTCATACTCGGATCGTATCCAAAAGTGGAAGTGGTAGCGCCAATTTCGGCTCCCATATTACATATTGTTCCTTTCCCGGTACAACTCATGCTCGTAGCGCCTTCGCCAAAATATTCCACCACTGCCCCGGTACCACCTTTTACGGTAAGTATGCCCGCCACTTTTAATATTACATCTTTTGGAGCCGTCCAGCCATTGAGTTTACCGGTTAGTTTTATACCAATTAGTTTGGGCATTTTCAATTCCCATGCAAGTCCGGCCATCACATCACAGGCATCTGCACCGCCTACACCAATGGCAATCATACCAAGTCCGCCAGCGTTCACGGTATGGCTGTCTGTGCCAATCATCATTCCACCGGGGAATGCATAATTTTCCAACACTACCTGGTGAATAATGCCGGCACCGGGTTTCCAGAAGCCGATTCCATATTTGTTACTTACCGAAGCTAAAAAATCATATACTTCGCTACTTTCATGCACCGCCCGGTCAAGATCGGTCTTGCTATTAATTTTCGCCTCTATTAAATGATCACAATGCACGGTACTTGGTACCGCTACTTTTGTTCTGCCGCTTTGCATAAATTGCAGCAAGGCCATTTGAGCGGTGGCATCCTGCATTGCCACACGGTCCGGCGCAAAGTCCACATAACTCTTTCCTCTTTCAAAAGCTGTGGTAGCTTCTCCCTGCCAAAGGTGGGCATATAATATTTTTTCTGTAAGCGTTAAGGGTTTGCCGACAGCTTTTCGGGCTGATTCAATGCGGCTGCCAAAATTGGCGTACACCTTTTTGATCATGTCAATGTCGAAGGCCATAATTTCATTTTGAAAATTAGATAATAGCTCAATTTTAAAATATAAGGGGGCAAAATGCAATGAGAAATGAAAGCTGGTCAAATTTCTAATTTGCAATTTTTTTACATTTCCTAATTGATTTTGTGCGAATTTACAATAATTCAATTAAGCTTTTAATGAAAATAAGATTTAATATAACCGTCAAATCATTATTTACCTGTAAATTACAGTATGAAAAAGTTCAAGCATTTTATCGAATGGCATGTATTCGGTGTTTGCACCGCAATAGGTGAACGCTTTGGAATTGCTACCGGTACTATCCGTAAGAATTTTATTTATATATCTTTCATTACAATGGGATCCCCTGTTATTGTGTACCTTTTTATTGCTTTTTGGATGAATATTAAAAGATACATTTTGAACGCAAGGCGCAATCCTTTACGATATCTTTAATGGTTTTAATTAGAATATTCACTCCAGTTTTTTTTATTCATCATCATGATTGTATTCAATATCAATCATACTAATTATAAAGTACTGTTAAGCGACCTGGCTTCAGCATTAAGAATTCCTTACAAAGGCGATGACTATCTATTATTAACACCTACCGCTGGTATAGGCATCATTAAGGTATTAAGTTTATTTGATGAATTGCAGGTAATGCTGGTTGATGCATCATTTTGTGAAAAATTAATCACTGCCCGGAGCCAGTCTGAGGAGCGTTATTTTATTTTACATTTTGATGATGTACACATTACAGATACTGCTAAATTTAAAGTAGACAATGAAGTATTACAGAAATCAAATACCCGGCATGCAGTGGCCAGGCTTACCAGCAATATATTTGATAATACAGAAGAGGTACCCGCCCATGTTCATATAAAATCTGTTAAGATTTTATTTACTGAACATTGGTTGCAAAAACATCTTGGCCTAAGTAGCAAAGCGGAAGTGCTGCAAAAATACCTTGCATTAAAAACAGAAAGCTTTGATATTGAGAAGCTGGATGCGGAATACCTGAAGCTGATGGAGAGTTTGTGGCATGTTCACAAAATGGAACCGTTGCATAATATTTTTCTTCAAAACAGGGTAACCATGCTGATGGAGCGTTTTTTTACCCGGTTACATGATAAAATAAATTTACTGAACGGGGGGTTTAAACTTACGAATGATGAGGTAGAAAGATTGATAAAGGTGGAACAATTACTGGTGAATGATTTTAGCGGCCCGCCCCCTACCATTGATGAATTTTCCCGGCTCGCCTCTATGAGCAGTACCAAACTTAAAAAAAGCTTTAAGAGTGTTTACGGCAATAGTATTTATGCCTATTATCAAAAAGAGAGAATGCAAAAAGCCCGGCAACTTTTGATGAGTAGTAAATATAATGTTAAGGAAACCGCAGCCGCTATTGGTTACCACAATTCTTCTAACTTTATTGAAGCATTTAAAAAGCAGTTCAACGTTTCTCCGGGTGAAGTAATAGCTTCCTGATTTTTTTAATGAATAAGTATTCCAGTTACCGTAAACTTTAGTAATAAACCGTGTTTAATTTTTCTTATAAATATTGCGATCATGTAGCTTACCTGCACCAACTGGCTGCATTTATTGGTGTTCCGTTAAATGAAAATGTATTGCATTTACCTCCGGAGTTTGGATCTGGGTACATCAAGGTAATTGAACTGCCCAATGGACTACAGGTACTTATCAACGATTGTGTTTTACACCAGGATGTATGTATTCGCCGGGAAGAATCTGATGGTACTGAATACACCCTGCGTTTTGATGAGGTAAGAAATATGAAAGCATTAACCCTGAAAATGGGTGAATTGATTCTTGAAGAAGACAACCAGGTTTATTCAGGGGCATTTTTAACCAGTTCATTTCCATCATTGGAGTATACCACTACTGCTGGTGCCGAAAGCCGGTGCGTAAATATTTATTTTACCGAAGAATGGTTTAATACTCATTTGGGGTTGAGCCGAACAGATGATCTTTTAACAAAGTACCTCTCTTTAAACACCGCCACTTTTAATTTCGAAGTTTTAAATATTGAATACAGGCAATTAATGGAAGAAATATTTTCTTTAAAAGAAGGCCATCCTATTTATAAAAATGTATTACAAAACAGGGTGATGCTTTTAATCGAAAATTTCTTGATAAGCCTGTATAACAGGTTAACTGTGTCGGGTAAAGAAATTACCCATGAAGAAAATGAGATAAAAAGAATGATGCAGGTAGAGTCTGTATTGGTACGAAATCTTTCTGTGGCGCCGCCTGCCATACCTCACCTTGCCCGTCTCTCCATGATGAGTGAAACAAAGCTAAAAGCACTGTTTAAAAAAGTGTATCATTATGCGCCTTATGAATATTATCAAAAAAACAGGATGCTGAAAGCAAAATATCTGCTTAATACAAAGCATTATACTATTAAGGAAGTGGGTGTTCAATTAGGTTTTAAAAACCTTAGTAATTTTACGGTTGCATTTAAAAAAGAGTTTGGTATTCTTCCCAGCGATGTTTGAACATCTAAATATTTCACATCGCCGTTATTATGACGTTTTCGGTTAGTCATGTGCCTGATATAGGCATTAAAAAAATTGTAAAGGGTGTAAATTTGCGTTTCGAAAAATGTAGATGACCGCCTGCATGCCCCGCTTTTCTATTCAGCCTATGACTTTATGTTTTGTAGATTTTGAGTTTGTGACTTGGTGTTGCAAAAGATTAATCCCGATTTTTATCGGGATTTTTTGTCTATTGTACATTTATTCCTGGTAACATTTGAGAAAGAACGGCGGAATAAAGCCATTACAAAATTGAGTGTCTTAAGCGAACCAGCTTTTCCAGTAAAGGTTCCAGCAAATCGAGCCGCAGCATATTGGCTCCGTCGCTTTTCGCCGCTGCAGGGTTAGGGTGTGTCTCAATAAATAATCCATCAGCGCCGGTTGCTATGGCAGCTTTGGCGATTGTTTCAATTAATTGTGGGTTGCCGCCGGTTACACCACTTGTTTGGTTGGGCTGTTGTAATGAGTGCGTGCAATCCATGATCACCGGAACCTGGTGTTCCTGCATCAACGGGATATTGCGGTAATCCACCACCATATCCTGGTAGCCGAATGTATTGCCCCTTTCCGTAAGCATCACTTTTTCATTACCAGCCGATTTAATTTTTTCCACAGCAAATTTCATGGAGGGGCCGCTTACAAACTGGCCTTTTTTTACGTTCACAATCTTACCAGTTACAGCGGCGGCCAACAATAAATCAGTTTGCCTGCAAAGAAAGGCGGGAATCTGAAGCATATCTACATATCCTGCTGCAAGTTCAGCTTCTTCATGGGCATGAATGTCTGATACGGTGGGTAAATGATATTTTTCGCCCACTTTTTTTAGCAGCGTTAATGCGGCCATGTCGCCAATGCCTGTAAAGGAATTAACACTGGTTCGGTTCGCTTTCCGGTAAGATGCTTTAAAGATATAGGGAATACCTAATTTTTTGCAGGTGGCAGCTACTTTATCGGCTATCTCCATTACCAGTTCTTCCCCTTCTACCACGCAGGGGCCTGCAATTAAAAAGAAACTATTTTTATCATATTGCTGATTGGCAAACAGGTCATGAAGATATTTTTCCATCCGGCAAAATTAAGTGTTCGTATTTGAAATTTAATGACCTATCGCTTTCATAAATTCTTCTTTCTTTCTGCGGGCAACATCCAGGGTAACACCATTTTTCATAACCACCTGCCCGCCCTCGCCTTTAATGTATTTTTCTACCCTGTTTTTATTGATAAGGTAGGAGTGGTGAATGCGGATAAATATGGAATCGGGTAAAAGCTCTTCAAAATCTTTCAATGTTTTAGTGGCGGTAATTTTTCGGTTTTCGGTTAAATAAAAGCTGGTGTAATTGCTGTTTGCTTCCAGGTAAACAATTTCATCCGTTGCGATAAACATCAAACCTTCCATAGATGATATGGCAATGCGCTGGTGCGCTTTTTTTTCGTCTAAAAAATTTTGTAACAGCAATTCTATGCGCTTATTACCGGCAAGCTGGTTTCTTTTTTGCGTTACTTTTTCAACAGCATTTTTCAAATCTTCTACTTCAACCGGCTTTACTAAATAATCCAATGCGCTGAATTTAATGGCTTTTATTGCATAGTGATCGTAGGCAGTAATAAAGATCACTTCAAAGTTTTTATTTTTCAATTGCTGTAGCATGGTAAACCCATTCATCCGTGGCATTTCCACATCTAAAAATACAATGTCGGGTTCCTGAGTTTCAATTGCTTTAATTCCCTCCTCACCATTTTCACACTCAGCAATAATCGCTACGTTGGGACAATGATTGATAAGCTTTTGTCGCAGTGCATTCCGGCTACTGGTTTCATCATCAATGATTATTGCATTAAGCATAATGTATGTTAAGATTGATTAATAATCTGTATCGCTACCCTGGTACCACATGGCTCGTTCCCCCCATTCATTAGGTCGGTGATAACTACGTTGCCATTTTTATTTTGATTAAATAAATTGATGCGGTCGGTTGTTATCTGCATCCCCATTGAAAAATGTGAGGGCTTATTTAATTGTTTATATACATTTGCTTTTGCCCTGCCTACGCCATTGTCTTCTATGATGTAGCGGATTTCATTGTCTATAACTGCAACGCGTACGATCAATTTTTTATCACCTTCAATTTTATTTAGTAAACCATGATGGATTGCATTTTCAACAAATGGCTGTATAATCAGCGGGGGTGCTTTGTAATCTCCATTTAATATTTCGTCCGCTACTATTATTTCATAAGAAAATTTATGATCAAAGCGTAAAGATTCCAGTTCCAGGTAAAGCTGCAATGTTTCTATATCCTTCCAGCAGGGAACTATGTTATTGGTAGCGTTTTCTAAAATGGAACGAATTAGTTTGGCAAACTTTGAAAGGTACAATGTTGCTTTTTCTTTTTCATCCATTTGTATCAGGTTGTCAATGGAGGTCAGGCAATTGAAAATAAAATGTGGGTTCATCTGTGCCCTTAGCGCCATCATTTCGGTTTCAGCAATCTGCTGTTTCATTGCTGCTTCGTGGCGGATACTTTTTATCCTTCTTTTAACCAGGAAATAAATAAGGGCGGCAGCAGTAATTAATAAAAACAATTTGAACCAAAGCCTTTGCCAAAATACAGGCATAATGAGAAAACGAAAACTTCCTTCCTGCTGATAATAACCGCCGTTTTCTCTTTTGGCCTTTACCTTAAAAGCGTATTCTCCCGGAGGCAAATTTGAATAACGGCTGCTGTGTTGTTTTCCTGCAAATACCCAATCCTTTTCCAGGCCCTCCAGCATATAATAATACTCTACAGCGCCAGGGGAAATAAAATCCAGCACACAGAAATTAAATGTAAAGGCATTTTGTGTATACCTAAACTTTTGCTGATTACCTGCTATATCATTTGCAACGGCAATGGTATCATTGGTAAAAATATTATCAATCATTAACGGGTAATTATACGAAGTGATGATGGAAGCAGGATTAAAACATAAAAAATTATTTTCAGCTACGGTAGCAATTTTTCCATCCGGCAGCATTGCAATACTTTGCTGAAATTTGGAATAGGGCAAGCCGCTCTGCTGATTATATAATCCTTTCCATATACCATCCGTACTTATATGCCCAATACCATTAATGGTAGTAAACCATGCGCCTCCTTTTCCATCTCTTGTTGCACTGTATACATTGTCATCGGGCAGGCCGGAAAGTATATCATAGGTGGTAAAACCTTTATCCGGCGCAAGGGATGTTTCATATTTTGCCAGGCCACCTTCAAATGTTGCCACCCAAATATCTCCTTTGCCATCAGGTATAATTTCATTGATTACAAAGGAATGAATGGCTGTTTTACTTTTATTATTTGGTTTAAAGAACTTAAACTTTTTATTCTGGAAATTGTACCTGATTAAACCATATCCCGTTGTGCCAATCCACATACAATTGTTTTGTACATCCCAAACGATGCAATAGGCGGCATCCTGGCCAATATCGTCTTTTGATGGCACCCATATCTTTTTAGTTTGAGGGGTATAAACAAATATTTCTTTCCTTGCATTCACAATCCAGTAGTCGCCTGCGGCATCAATGGACATACCCGTAATAATGATTTTATTATATGGGGGTGGAAATTCAATTTTACCCCATTTTTTAAAACGGTGATTGTAGGTAAGCAATGAACCGCTGGATAGAATAAAAATGGACCCATCATCACAGAGATAAAATGCATAACAGGTATCATAACTATACACAGCCGGCTTATGAAGCTCATTGGTTATTCCTGTTTTATTATCTGCTTTAAAAATTTTATTGTCCCTCCATGAAGCAATCAACCATTCATCTCCTGGCTCGTAATACATAAAGTTTTTAAGCGTGTGGTTAGGATAAGCAGAAAGATTATTTGGGAAAGACAGGTGCAGGTTATTATTTAAGACAGGAATAAATTTACTGGCGCCATTCATGGTACCCACCCAGGTAATGTGTTGCCTGTCTTTATAAACGCAATTTACTTTTCCAGGCAATAAATCATTCTCTTTGCCGGCAGCACCGGCTAAAAAATACTGCACTTCATTTTTTTCATTAATAGCTGCCAGCCCTTCAGCCGCAGGCACAATGAGCAGTTTCTCCTCAAGCGTATATGGTGCAATAAATTTTCCCTTGTGTTTGCTTTGTTGCAATGAAACCGCCTGCATTTCATTATTTGAAGGGTTAAAGCAGTATAATTTATTTTTCTCATCAGCAGCATAAAGCTTTTTAAACCGGTTGTCAAAATAGAAAAAAGTAATTTCACCTAATGGCATTGTGGCCTGCAATGTAAATGCGCCTGTTTGCTTATTAAAACTAAAAATACCATCCGTTGTTGCTAACCATAGCTCTGAGGCAGATTTTGGAAGTATGCGGAAGATGGAATGATAACCTACCTGGATTTCAATACGATTTTTTCGCAGGTGTTCCCTGAAATCATAAGTGTAAAATTTTTTCTCTACGGGATTGTAGTGGCAAAATTCTTTTGAATCTGCTGCTATCCAGATACTGGTATCTTTATCAGGATAAGCATCCCATACCAAATCGTTTGGAATGTAAGTAGTATTTGTACTGTCGCCGGGCAAAAAAACTTCCGTTGTACCGGCAGCATCAATCCGGTTTAATCCCTTTCTGGTGCATACCCATATACTTCCCTTTGCATCCTGCTCTATGTCTGTAATAAAACTGTTGGATAAATAATTTTTTTTGTGGAGCGATGGTTTATAAATTTTCCAGGTATTACCATTATACAGGTTTAGCCCGCTTTCTGTACCAATCCACATGTAACCGGTTTTATCTTTGAAAAAACAGGTAACCCTGTTATTGCTTAAACCGTCTTTTTCAGTTAGGTTATTAAAATATGCCTGTTGTTGTGCAACCGCTTTTATACATTGGCAAATCAAAAGAATACTTATACAAATAATCAATTTGAAGATAAAAGTATAATTATGCGATTTACATTTATAAAGCATGCATCATTTTAAGGTTTTGTATTCGAAAGTATGTTTGACGACTATCTCAATATACTTTGATAAGGGCCTTTACAATAAAATCAGCAGGTAGAAATTTTTCACTTCAACACTATCTTGCTCTAAGATTGCTTGCACATCAACCAACTCCGTTTAACTTATTTGAGTTGATACCTTTTTCGCCTGTGGTAAAATATCGTGTGTACCGATAATAATTTTCCACCATTATGATTATTATTATTTCATCTTTTAAAGTTAGTTGATTTCCCTGTCGTTTATTCGGCTGCTTAATCACAGGGCCTTGGTTCTATTCTTACTATTC